>DATGXG010000013.1 GCA_035299085.1 Bacteroidales bacterium
AACACATTAGCACATTAGTACATTAACCAATGGGTCCCGCGATAACCCGTTTGGATTCATCCATAATTTCACGCATCGTTTCTTCGGAATAACTTCCGGCATTGATGGGTTTATGGATAATCATAGTAGCCCTTCCCGGCCGGAGGTCAACAGTTCCGGTGGGAAGAATGTTTTTCGTGCCCAAAATAGTGATAGGTAGCAGGGGTAAATCAAGATCGAGAGCCAGCTTAAAAGCGCCTTTTTTAAAGGTACCGGGAACGCCGGTCTTACTGCGGGTCCCTTCGGGAAAGATCACCACCGAAGTGCCGTTTACAAGCTTTTTCTTGGCATTGTTAAGGGATTCCAGGGCAACCCTGCTGTTGGACCGGTCAAGAAAGATATGACCTACCTTTTTGCTACCGAAACCAATTCCCGGGATTTTGGCCAGTTCTTTTTTCATGACCCATTTTATATCAAGTCCAAGCCAACCATATACCACAAAAATATCATACAAGCTCTGGTGATTGGAAATAATGACATAAGACTGGTTCTTGACAATATTTTCCCTTCCCTTTACCCTAACGAACATTGGAGTGAAGAATCCATTCACCCTCGACCATACTACTCCGCCAAAATAGCTTCCGACTCTCTGGTTAATCAGGGTGGATACTATAACTGCGATTATTCCGAAAATAACAGTATTAATCAACAGGAACGGGATGAAAAATAGCCACTTGTACGGCTGATAAAGAATGTATAATAACTTATTATTCACCTTTTTGCTTTTCGGGCAAAATTAAACTTTCCGATCTTTTTTTTAAACTCCGATATAATTAATTTATTAATTAGTTATACCTTTGGCAATAATATTTTTAATTTAATGCTATGAAAGAAGGTAAAGTAAAATTTTTTAATGAAAACAAAGGTTTTGGATTTATTAAAGATGCAGAATCAGGAAATGAATATTTCGTTCATGTTTCTGGCCTGATTGACAAAATCAAAGAAGATGACGCTGTTTCATTTGAATTGCAGCAAGGCAAAAAAGGATTGAATGCAGTCAATGTTAAACGAATATAATTTTCGAGTACTAAGAAGAAAATTTCTAATCCTTAACCCTTCCTCCCGGAAGGGTTTTTTTGTTCGAATACTTTGCTATATTTAAGCAACAGAAATTGTTCTTACAAAAAATTTCACAGATGGCAGATATAAGACCGGAATGGCTTGTAATCGTAAATCCCAATGCAGGTCATGAGAAAGGGAAAAAAGACTGGCAGATCATTTCCGACCTTTTGGAAAAATATAAAATCAAATTTACCTGTTATTTTACTGCTGCCCGGCATCATGCCATCGAACTCACAAAAAACGGAATAGCTGACAGCTACAGGAAAATTATCGCTGTAGGCGGCGATGGAACCATGAATGAAGTTGTGAATGGAATCTTTAGCCAGAGTATCTGTGATCCAGCCGGAATTTTGCTTGGCATGATAACGGTAGGCACGGGAAACGACTGGGGAAAAATGTTCGGCATTCCTCTCGATTATGAAGGTGCAGTCAGAATAATAAGTGAAGGCAAAGAAAGAAGACAGGACACGGGAATTGTTTATTATTACCACGGCACAAGGAGAGAAGCCAGGTATTTTATAAATATTGCCGGATTGGGATTTGATGCAGTCGTGGTGAAACGAACAAATCTACAAAAAGATAAAGGCCACAAAGGGAAAGCACTTTATTTCTACAACCTCATAAGAAACCTGCTCTTTTATCGCCATACAACCACTTCAATAGAAATCGACGGTAAAATTTTCCGCGATGATATTTTTACTATTAGTATAGGAATAGGCCGCTTCTCAGGCGGTGGTATGATGCAAACTCCGAATGCCATTCCGGATGACGGTCTGTTTGACATAACTGTAATTAAAAAAATCAGGAAAGGGGATGTCATCATAAGTCTTAAAATGCTTTATGACGGAACCATTCTCGATCATCCCAGGATTGAAGGTTTTACCGGAAAAGACATCCTTATTGATTCTGATCCTCTGATTCATCTTGAAGTTGATGGTGAATCACTCGGACACTCGCCAATTGAATTTAAAATTCTTCCCAAAAGCATTAACATCATTTACGGTCATTTCCCCGAATAATACCGTATTCAGTTGTTTTGTATATTAATAATCAAGGCCAATCACAATACTTAAATGATTGGTAACCTATATTTTATTTTAATTTCATAAAGTAAAGAATTAAGAATTGATCCGGTTTTAAAAGCATTTGCTCTTATTATTAACATTTGCATATTATATAATATTATAAACCAGTTATTTATCGCAAATTAAAAAACATTTACTTCAATATTTTATGTAGTCAGGAATTCACTATTTGTAACCTCATAAAAGGAATTATACAAACAATTTCCTTAATATTACAAATGTAAACATGTAAATTTACATATGTCAACTGAAATTAAATTACATTTGTAATATGAAAGACAGGATTCAACAATTTCTAAATCAAACGGGTTATACGGCAACAAAGCTTGCAGATGAGCTCAAGATACAGCGATCCGGAATATCGCATATATTGAGCGGGAGAAATCAGCCTTCATATGACTTCATGGTACGTTTACTTAATCGCTTTCCCGATGTCAGTGCTGACTGGCTTCTGACAGGAAAGGGTAATATGTACAAAAACAAAACAGAAAACAAGGATATTGATTTATTTCAACCTTCCTTAACTTCAATAAAGACTGAAGAAAAGAAACAGGAACCTAAACTCGCTACTGAAAGCAGTATAGTTACAAATGTAAACATTCAAAAAGTCATCGTCTTGAAATCGGATGGCACATTTGAAATCTATAAATCTTCTGACAACGATTAATTTTTATTATCTTTGTCGAAAATCCCATGTATAAAGGATTCATAAGACCTCTTCTGTTCCTTATTGACCCTGAAAAGGTTCACCATCTTGTGGTTTTTTTCGTCAGACTTTTATCAGGAGTTCCCGGGCTTAATAATCTTATTAAAAAGGCGCTGTTTATTAAGCATAAATCGCTTAAAACCACTGTTGCCGGCCTTCATTTTAATAATAAGGTAGGATTAGCCGCTGGTTTTGATAAAAATGCTGAATTTTTCGATGAATTTGCTGCTTTTGGTTTCTCTTTCATAGAGATCGGAACAGTTACTCCGTTACCTCAACCAGGTAACCCGAAGCCAAGGCTTTTCAGGTTACCTGAAGATAAAGCCCTGATCAATCGCATGGGCTTTAATAACAAAGGAGCCGATTATGCAGCAGCCAAATTAAGGAAACGAAGGACCAATATCATAATTGGGGGAAACATAGGCAAAAACACCGCTACGCCTAATGAAAAGGCGCCTCAGGACTATCTTACAGTTTTCAAAACCTTATATGATCAGGTTGATTATTTTACTGTAAATGTCAGCTGTCCCAATATCAAAGACCTTGATAAATTACAGGACTCAGATTCCCTTGCTGATATACTTGGCCCCCTGGTTAAATTTCGGTCCGAACAGGCCATCCGCAGGCCGGTGTTTCTTAAAATATCGCCGGATATCTCCTTCAGACAACTGGATGAAACTCTTGAAGTATATTCCCGGATGGGTCTGGATGGCATAATAGCCACGAATACTACAACCGACAGGAAATGCCTCAGTTATGATGCCGATTTCATTGTTAAAACCGGAGCCGGAGGATTAAGCGGTCTGCCCCTTAAACAAAGAGCCCTGGATATTGTACGTTACATATGTAAACAATCAGAAGGCCGTATTCCGGTGATTGGTGTCGGAGGTATTATGACCGCGGAAGATGCTGTAGACATGATTAAAGCGGGAGCTGTGCTTGTCCAGGTTTACACCGGATTTATCTATGAAGGACCGCTCATCGTTAAACGGTGCAATCAAGCTATTGCTGAATATCTTTCTTCGAGAATCGAACAACCTGAGGTGCACTATGTATCGTAAAATTATTCTCATTTTTTCCTGTTTATTTCTCATTGGGCTTATCATGGCGCAGGAAAAGAACCTTGTCCTGAATCCCGGGTTTGAGAAATATGAAATATGTCCCCAGGATTACACTCCTGAAAACCATTCGCATAAACTTATACCCGGGTGGTCTTATCCGACGGTTGCTACTCCTGACTACTTTAATCGTTGCAGTCCCCGCAATGTAAGCGTTCCTAAAAATTTCGCAGGTGAAAGCCAGCCTCATGGAGGTGATGGTTACGTAGGTGCAATTTTAAGCGGGACCGAAGAAAGCTACAGGGAATACATACAGGGCACTCTGTCAGTTCCGATGATAAAAGGCAACCAATACTGCGTGCGATTCTTTTACAAACTTGCGTCATATTCCCGATTTGCAGTTGATCAGATGAGCCTGTATTTCAGTGACATCGAAATCAAGAACGAAATCAACGTCAATCTTTCCTATGCACCCCAAATTACCAATAAAGTAGGGCTGTTCCTTGATAATATCGGTGAATGGGAACAATTCTGCACCGTATACACTGCGACCGGCAATGAAAGATTTTTTATTATCGGGAATTTTAAGAATTACGATAATACAAATTATGTTGTAACTGATAAAAACGTTGTGAATCTGAGGAATAAAGCTTATGCCTATTATTATTTCGATGACGTAAGTATTTCACCATTAGAAAATTGTCTGGATTGCCCTTGTGTTATGCATGACTTTGAAAGCCGGGTTATTGAAACCCGTTATACAGGAGGTCTCGATCCGATGACAGGCAAGGTAAATAAAATAGTCAACGATGGTCGTATCCGAATCGGGTTGTTAGGTGGAGTTCAGCCTTATTCTGTTAGCTGGAATAACAGGATGACAGGAACCGAGATAAAGAATCTCCCGGCAGGTAAATACATCTATGTGGCAAGAGACCGCAATAACTGCCTTTCATCCGACACGGTTGTTTTTACCGAGCCGGTAATTGTAAAGGATGATTTTGTTGAAGGATTGAAGGCTATTGAAGAGGGATCTTCAATTGTGCTTGAAAATATATTTTTCGATTTCAATAAAACCGAATTGCTTCCTGCTTCTTATCCTGAACTTGATAAGGTAGTTCAGTTTATGCTTGAACAGGATATCAAGCAAATTGAGATTTCCGGTAACACCGATAGTGACGGGAGCGACGCGTATAACAAAAAACTCTCTGAAGGAAGGGCAGCGGCTGTTGTTGCCTACCTGGCATCCCGGGGAATTAAGCCTGAAAGAATGGTAGCAGTCGGTTATGGTGAATCAAAACCCATTGACACGAACTCCACTGAAGCCGGAAAGGCACAAAACAGGAGAGTGGAATTTACACTGATCAGAAAATAATCAGGAAATGCGAAGCATTAACTCATTTCTAAGGTTTTCGTTTATTGCAGGGGTATTCATCCTGTTTGTAGGATCTTCAGGCTTATATGGCCAGAATACAAAAAGGGGATTTAAACTCCTCGAAAAAACCGATTATCTTAAAGCCGGGGAAGTATTTCAGGAATCACTTAAGGAGAATACGGATAACCCTGCTGCTTTACTTGGACTTATGCTGGTTTTGGCGGATGATTCCTCAGCTGGTTTTAACCTTGTAAAAGCGTGGGAGAATGCCAGCAAACTCACAGCCAACATCGAAAAACTCACTCCTGATGAACTTGAATACATCGGTGAGTATTTCTATAATACGGAAACCAGGCATATCAGCAGGCCTGTGAAAAAGAAAATCGAATATGCAATTGAAACCGTTGAAGCCAAATTAATCAAATATGTAAGGGAGGAGAATAACCTGGAACTGGTTTATAAAGTGCTTGATCAATTCCCTGATTTCCGGTATTACGATAATGTCATCCATATAAGAAATCAGCTCGAATTCAGAAAATATGAAAAACAGAATACTCTTGAAGGTTACCTTGAATTCATAAAAAAGTTTCCTGAGGCAGCCCAGGTTGAAAAAGCCGTTCGTTACCGTAACCAGATTGCT
Source organism: Bacteroidales bacterium (assembly GCA_035299085.1). NCBI lineage: Bacteria > Pseudomonadati > Bacteroidota > Bacteroidia > Bacteroidales > Bacteroidales bacterium. The sequence goes on from DATGXG010000013.1 coordinate 5,963, forward strand.
TTTGACAATGCATGCAAGATCAATACACCCGAAGCATTTGAGAAATATATAACTGACTACCCTGAATCGGAACAAATTAATCCTGCCATTAAGAAACTGCATGCAGTATCATTTGAACAGGCAAAGAAGGAAAACACCATTGCGGCTATGGAAAAGTTTATTAAAGCGTTTCCTGATGCCCTTGAGGTTTCTGATGCCGGGGTGATTTTAAAGCAACTGCTTTACGATTATGCGAAGAAAATAAAGACTCTTGATGCCTATAATGAGTTTATACGCAAGTACCCTGATGGACAGCAGTATATCGATATATTCAACCTCAAATCACTGGATAACGGTACCCGGTTTATAACAGCACATCCGTTGCCGGGAAACCAGATTCTGTGGGCACGCAGTTATGAAGAAGAAGTAAATGATGAACTGAATGCCTGCATTGCCATTGATTCAATGAATAACTATATAGTAGGAGGCACAGTTTTCAGAAGCGATACAGGGTACACCGACGCCTGGATCATAAAGGTCAATCCAGAGGGAAAAATGATATGGAATAAGTACGTCGGAGAAAGCTACAACGATGAAATCAATTACCTTGCCGTAAATAAAGAAAGTGAGATTTATGGTGCGGGCTATACATGGCTTGGACTTGATTCGGCATCCCGGGAATCATGGGTTTTTAAATTGGGGCCGGACGGGAAAAAACTGTGGAGCCGGAAGTTAGGTCATATGCACATCAAACAGTTTACAGTTGCTTCCGACGGAAATCTTTTTCTTGGCGGTTATGTAGTAAATGATTCACTTCAGAAGCTTTATTCAGTGCTTGTTTTGAATCCGATGGGAAAAAGACTATGGGGAAGAACATACACCGGAAGGGGTGAAGTTGTTAGGATTGAACAAATGCCTGATCAGAAGATATTCATATCCGGAACTCACTGGAGCGCAAAGACCGATACACGAGGATACCTGGTATGGGAAAAACAGTTCAATTCAAGGGACAGTGTGGTGGCTTCATGCGTTTTAAATAAGAACGAGATTTGTTATCTGGCGGTCAGAGATTCAAACAAACTTGTGCTTTTCAGAACCGGTACGGATAATAAACCTCTAACTGAAAAAGAACTCGGTTTACCTGAGTTGCAGAATAACATTAACGCGTTCATTCGTTCCGGATCCAATCAGATCGCTATACTCATGACTTACCCCGATCATCAGTCGATTAACTGGATCAGTGTTATAACCGGTGAGATAAAGTATTCCTCAAGATTACCCGAAGGAATTTACTATAATTCAATTATTTCAGATCGAAATAATAATCTTATCATTGAGGCCTGTAATCATGAAATTATTGTGATTAAAAATAAGGGCCTGAATTTCTGATATCAGAATTACATACTTCTTTCTGGCATGGATAATATCGTGTTTGGTATTTACGTTTTCAGAAATACCGGATTTATCCTAACAAAAGCCCTGCTTTTTAAGTATAATTGACTAAACAAACCGTTAATGAAACAACCTGAAGTGCAGGCAAAAGATATCAACCAGGAAAAGGAATTATCTGAAAGTATACGTTACGCCAGTTACATTCAGCAGGCCATTTTTCCGTCATCCGTTCAGCTTGACCGGGTAATCCCCGAACATTTCATTTTATATAAACCAAAGGATATAGTCAGCGGTGATTTTTATTATGTAAACCGGAAAAATGACAGGATTATCGTTGGTGTGGGCGATTGCACCGGCCATGGCGTGCCGGGCGCTCTCATGAGTATTTTAGGTATTACCTTTCTGAATGAAATAGTGATCAGGGGAACGTTTTCAGGGCCCGGTTCCATACTCAACCAGATGCGGGAGCATGTTATGGAAGCATTATGCCAGACAGGCCATGATAATGAAAGAAAGGACGGAATTGACCTTGCCATTTGCATACTTGATCCTGCCAAAAAGACACTCAGTTTTGCAGGCGCATTTAATCCGGTTTATATTGTAAGAGGCACCCAGCTTACTGAAATAGCCGGCGATATGATGCCGGTCGGTGTTGGTGCGGAAGAAGAATTATGTTTTACATCTCATCTTTTTGAACTTCAGCCCGGTGATGCTATTTATCTTTTCACTGACGGTTTTGCTGATCAATTCGGAGGACCTTCAAACAGTAAATTTAAATATAAGCCCTTCCGGGAATTGCTAACCGAAATAAGCCATTTGCCCATGCCTGAACAAAAAGTCAGGTTGGAAACTGCATTTAATGAGTGGAAAGGCAACCTGCAACAACTTGATGACGTATTAGTACTTGGTTTTCGTTACTCTGCACCGCTCTGAACCTGGTTTTGTTTATTCACTAATATATAAAGATGAAAATCAGTTCCTTTCAGATCAAGAATTACCGCTCAATTGTTGATTCTAAAAAATGCTATCTGTCTCCTGATTCCATTACAGCACTAATAGGACAGAATGAATCGGGTAAAACGTCAGTTCTTGAAGCTCTCAGGAGCTTTTATGAAGGTTTTATCACTGATGACGTACTCCGGAGTGATCTTACTTTTCCGGAAATATTTTGTACGTTTCTGCTCGATGATCAAAAAACTCTTGCCGATTATATCGACCTGAAAAGGCTTCCACCTGAATTACACCCGGTTGTTAAGGAAATGAAGGAAGTTAACCTTGTAAGAAGATGGCTGAATGCCCAAAAGAATATAGTATCAATTGATGAGCAAAGAATAGTTGATTATTTTAGAAAACAGGCTATTAATAAGTTAGCCATATCTGAAAAAATAAAAGCTTCAACTAGCGAACTGGAAACTGAAACGAGAGGCCTGGGGCCAGGGAACAACTCTGTCAAAAGGAATGAACCTGACAGTAATGCAGAAATAACTGAAAAGCTGAGAATCAGCAGAAAATATTTGGAAGTGGTGTCGTCCGTTCAAAATTTGAACGATGAGATAAAGATTAATACAGCCCGGTTACAAGAGGCAGAGTACCAGTACAAACTTGCCAGGAACGACAGAGAAGCACGGAATGCCGGCAAAAAGCTTGAGCAGGTTCGCGATAAACAGGACATGCTCAGGAACCAATTGGGTCTTGCTGTCAGAAATGAGTGCATTAATCTTAAAATAGCCGATAAGATTTTGTCCGGCATTCAGCCACAGTTGGCAGAAAAAGAGGCTATTGAGGAATATGAGGTCGAGAAAAGCTATTGGACCCCTGAAGAAATCGGAATGAGCATTTTCAAAAAGCTTCCTGTATTCGAATTCTTTGAAGACTTCAGCAGTCTATTACCTAACAAAATTGACCTGGACGATCTGCTGAACGAAAACATCCATGCTGAAGGTTATAAAGCTGCCAGGAATTTTCTATGCGTGGCCGGTTTAAATGCCGATTTTTTCAGGGAAGAAAACCACAGGATACTAAAACAAAAGATTGAAAACCTGAACACTGAAATTACCGTTGATTTCCAGGATTATTGGAGGCAAAGCGTTGGCAAAAGCGATAAAATAAGAATAAACTTCGAACTGGAACATTACGATAATTCAATGGCCGAAAAGAGCGGGAAACCCTATCTTGAATTCTGGGTTAAGGATAAACAGGAAAGGCTTTATCCAAAACAAAGAAGCAGGGGAGTCAGATGGTTTCTTTCTTTTTATCTTGAATTAAAGGCCATGGCAAAAGAAAACATGGTCGATCGGGTTATGCTGATTGATGAACCCGGTTTAAGTCTTCATGCCAGGGCACAGGAAGATGTACTTAAGGTTTTTGAGGACTTGCGGGAAAACCTGCAGATTATTTATTGCACACATTCACCCAATCTGATCGATTTAAAAAAACTATACCGCATAATTGCTGTTCAGCGGGCAAAGGAAAGCGATGAAAAGAGTGAAACGATTATCCTTGATTCCAGAAGCCTGAATGAAGCTTCATCCGATACGCTTTCACCAATTTATGCTTTAATGGGTACAAGGTTGAATGACAGGCAGTTCATTTTTCCTGAGAACAACTTTGTGGTCGAAGATTCTGTTACCTTTCACTATCTTGAAGCCATGACCAGGTTATATTCCAATTGTGAACCTGTTCATTATATTCCGGCCTCGGCACATGACCAGATCCTTGTTCTGACGAACCTTCTGTTCGGCTGGAAAGTCAACTTCGGAATCATCCTTTCGGATAACCCGGCTAATATAAAGCTTCTGCAGTATATGAAAGAAACTATATTCTGCAATCGTGAAGATGATATTCAGAGAAAATTACTGATCATGCCGGGAGTGAATTCGGTTGAAGATCTCTTTTCAACAATCGATTTTAAAAGATTCATCCTTAAACAGCGGGTGGGGATCACAGTCAGGAATTCCGAATTCATTGAGGTGAATAATATTTCGAGGCTGATTCTTGTAAGTGATTTCCTAACAAAGCTCAAAGAAGAAAAGGTTACATTTAAGGATTTCGATGAAGAAACCCGTGCAAACTTTGAAAAGTTGTTTTTATTGCTTCCTGTTAAACTGAAATCAATTTAAATGTATTATTAACTTTTAATTTCTCTTTGATTTAAAGTATTTTCAAAGGGTTATGAACAATTTTTTTGGCCTGATATGCAAAAAATATTGACGAACGTACCAACTTCTTTGACGAAATTACGTATATTTGATATGAACAACAGCAAATTTTTTGGATTATGGCTACTATACTTCTCGTTTTGATTCCGGCAATTTCATTGTTTGTTTTAGGCTATCTCGTTCTTACTGCTCCTGAATATCATGAGTTTTAAGGTTTAATTTGCTATTCTTTCTGCTGAACGAAAAATAGACTACAAGTCCAATTGTCAGCCAGATAAAGAATCTGAGCCAATTTGTATGTCCTAATTTGGTCATTAAAAACATACAACTCAGAAAACCCAATACCGGTATTAACGAATAGTTCCTCGTATAACTTTTCCAGGCCATAAACAGGCATGACAGGATAAATACTGCCATAGGAATTTTTTCTGCGATGGTATATAGAACGTTTGCTTCCCTGTTGCTGGCAAAATCAACCCAATAATTCCCGTTAAAAATTACATTTACAGCTGTAATACCAATGACCATTAAGGGAACAATATATTTACCATTAATATAAGGGACAGTATACAGGCCTTTTGATTCGGTCTTTTTTCCCTGAAGAACCAGTAATCCTCCACACACAACTATAAAGGCAAATAAAGTTCCGATACTTGTCAGGTCTGTTACCTCAGTCAGATTCATAAAAAGAGCAGGTACCGCAACCACAATACCGGTAACGATTGTTGCAAAGGAAGGAGTTTTATACTTCGGATGAATTTTTGAAAAAGCTTTCGGGAGAAGTCCGTCCCTGCTCATACTCATCCAGATGCGGGGTTGGCCGAGACCAAAAACAAGAATTACGCCAGCCATTGCTATCAGTGCGCTGAATGCGATTATTCCGCCGACCCAGTCCAAACCGATTTTTTTAAATACGAATGCCAACGGGTCGCCCACACCCAGTTCACTGTAATGAACCATGCCTGTAAGAACCAGGGAGATCAGCACATATAAAACAGTGCAGATGGCCAGGGCATAAAAAATCGACCGGGGAAGATCACGGCTTGGATTCCTACATTCCTCGGCTGTTGTTGAAATGGCATCAAAACCTATAAATGCAAAGAAGACAGCGCTTACACCTTTTAAAACTCCTGCAACGCCCTGTGGTGCAAAAGGGCTCCAATTTTCAGGATGAACGTAGAATGAACCCGTTACAATCACTCCGAATATTACAAGCAGTTTAAGGCCCACCATAATATTGTTGACAGTTCTAGATTCCTTGATTCCGATAAATGTAATATAGGTGATCAGGGCTACGATGAATAATGCAGGAATGTCGGCAATAATTTTTATCGGACCTATTGAAGGAGCTGCCAGCCAAGCCTTGTTGGCGTTAAGAACCTGGTCGGAAAAATGTGAAATGTCGGTTGAATGCATGATGAGCCGGTGTGCTCTTGATGCACTGAAATAATCCATAGATAAATAGTCGGGAAAATGCCAACCGAAACCTTTTATAAACTCAGTGAAGTAGTCGGACCATGAAATAGCACAGGCAATGTTTCCGATTGCATATTCGAGTAAGAGATCCCAACCGATGATCCATGCAATAATTTCTCCAAGAGAAAAATAGGCATAGGTATAAGCGCTTCCTGATACAGGAATCTTTGAAGCAAATTCAGCATAACAAAGGGCAGAAAATCCACAGGCGACGGCTGTGAAAATAAACAGGACACTTATTGCAGGGCCGCCGTTGGCTGCAGCATTACCAATTGTGGAGAAAATTCCGGCGCCTACTATGGCTGCAATTCCGAATGCTGTGAGATCCCTGACGCTTAAAGATCTTCTCAGATGTGTTCCGGTAACCTGAATATCTTTTTCCCGAAGTATGTTTTCAAGGGATTTTTTGCGCCATAGGGGTGAATCCATCCTTATCCTTTTATTAAGAATAAAGATAGTATAATGTTTTATTTATAGCCGGAATCTTATCCGTTTTCCGTTTGAAGCAACGTACATACCGGTTGCAGCATACACACCTGCTGTGCCGTCACATTGATTTCTGAATTCCAGAACGGTAGTACCCAGTTCAGGGAAGCCCTGGTCCTCAAGACCTGTAACACGTATCAGTGCCATACCGTCAATAGGATTGGATTGACAATCGGAAGAAATTAAAAGATTTACCATGGCCTCCTGGATGATTTCTACATCATTGCCTTCTATGTTAACAAGCTGTCCTCCGCCGGTAAGGATATAATCATCATCTTCCAGGTCATCAAAGGATCCTTTTGTATTGATATCAATAAAATATGCATTCTGCACAACGGCAACATAAACATCATCAGGAGGGCGAACATCGAGCCTGATTAATTCCGACTGAATTTGAAGAGTGTTCAGGTTTATGCTTAATAGCGCATCAACATCCGGGTTAAGACTGATATCCTGTTTTGCCAATGCAACATGTACCGAGTTGCCTTCACATAGTAATGGTATTGTTTCGATACCTAATATATCCAGAGTGGTGTTTTCTGAATGATAATCTGTATAGATAACCGATAAAACTGCTGTATTTTCATCAGCCCACAAACCCGCAACTGTAACGGCATTCACGTCTGCGGCGAACCTGTAATCATCGGGCGATATCTGAATCAGTGTAGTGCATGGAAAACCCGGATTGCTGCGGGTATAAGTGACATTGTCATTCGCATGTCCCTTGATTACCGAAACGGCAACATCGGCAGCATAAGCGGTCAAAGCAGCTGAATGTATGGTTTCAGTCAGTGCAGCGGTATCCGGATCCCTGAAGTATTCAGTGACCTTGTTGCATGAAAGGGCGGGCAGGAAAAGGAGAAATAGTAAACAGAGACCCTTCATTGGTTAACTTTTATAATGCATTATACTTGAAATGCATTATAAAAGTTACTGTATTTCAGTTAGTCACTCAGCATGACCTGCGTTACAGGTTCCCGAAGACTTTTTTAAGTAAATCGGTAGTCCTTGCTACCGGATCCTTCCTGATCTTAAGTTCTTCTTTTGCAATCATAACAAACAAACCTTCAACAGCCCTGTCGGTTACATAGGAAGCGAGGTCAGGATTCATTTTCTGAACAAACGGGATTTTATTATAGGTATTTATCAGGTCAGTCCAATACTTGGTTGCATTCACCTCATCCAGTGATTTCTGAATGGCAGGTTTGAACTGGGTCTTTAATGCAGGCGATGTTGAATTTTTCAGGTATTCGGTTGCAGCGTTGTCTTTTCCGCGGACAATATTAATGGCATCTTTAATGCTCATTCCCTTAACTGCAGATACAAAAATCGGCTGGGCATCCTTTGCTGCATTTTCTGCGGCCCTGTTGATGGAAAGGACAGCTTTATCCACCTGGTTTCCCAGTCCGGCAGAACGAAGTTTAGATTCCATTGCTGTTGCCTCAGGAGGAAACGGTATTTTTATTTCAGGGTTTTTAAAATAGCCATCAACAACCGAAACAATAGTAACGCTTTCACCCGTGCCTTTAACAAGGGCTTCCTTGATTGCCGAAGCGGCTTCATCTTCGCTGAACCCTGTTGATGTTGTTGTATTCAGGGCTTTTGATACTTTTTTAAGAAACTGCGCATTGCTGCAGGATGGAGCGAGAAAGAAAAGAATGATAACCAGTGCAAAAGATAATTTCGATTTCATAGTACGGTTTTTTGATTGTAAAAGTCAAATTGCATGCCAGATCATCGGTAAAGATTCAAAGCTTTCAATTGTTCAAAAACTGAATCCGATTCTTTCCTGATTTTTTCTGATATATCTTTCTGCATACCTGATAAAACCGATTCGACAGCAAGGGCATAATTATTTTTGAATGACTTATTCAAACTGTTCCAGGGGATTGATTTGAAATAAGGAATAATTTCCGGGTCAACCTTCAGCAAGTTCTTTATCATAAGAATAGCGATGATCGGATAGCCCGTATATCCCTGCCATCTGGAACCATTATCATCTGAAGTAATTTTTACTGAATCGCCATCTATTGTCCATTTCACCGTATAGTGCCTGGTATCGTCAGAAGAATGGACGTGTGCCGAGTTTTCACCTGTAAAAGAATAACGGTTATCAGCCAGTACGCTGAATGCTTCATAAATTTTCTCCTTAGGAGGATGTTTCCAGGGTGTCATAATAACTTCTTTTTTCCAAAGATAGGAATATCATGAAGGAGTTTCATCATTGGGCATATCAACCGGTTTTGATTCCGGTGACCCCTTTTCCCTGAACCACACGGTAAATAATACAATTGCGGCTATCGAAAGAAATTCACTTTGCCAGTTCTGGAATGACTCGAACCAGAATCGGGCCTGCCCAATATAGGACGTCCATGTATCGGGTTGCAGACCCTTTAGTACCTGGTCATGGTTATGGTCCTTCAGGCTCCCGTAAAGATGAAGAGTGAAGCTGATAATGAAAAGCATGAAAAGAGAAATGGAAAGAGAATGGCTGTAAAGTTTTAGCAATATGCCGCCCTTTCTCACCGGCCAGGGAGAGTTAGGTTCTGGTTCCGGCTCCTTATCAACGTCTGTTTTTTCGCCGATTGGTTTTGATTGAGAGGAACCTTTTTGTCGAAGGTAAACTGTAAGAAACACATAAAGGGCCATTTGAAGGAATTCGCTTTCCCAATTCTCAAATGTTGCCTGTATGAAATGGCCATTGGTGAAATATTGGGTAATCGGAATAGGGGAGAGTCCCTTTTCTTCAAGTTCGTCATTCTTTTCGTTCCAGCCTGTTAAAAACTGTCCTCCAAGTGTAAGGATCATCATAAGGAGGAACACAATGGAAAGGCTGTTCCGGTAAAGGAATGAACTTTTATAATTGCTCATAATCTGATTTTTAGGTGTATTAAGTAACCGGAATATTTTTTGAAAGTTCAATTGAGCGAATACTGGATACTGGATACTTGATAACGCTGACAGGTTTGCAACGATGTCAGGTTTTACTCGGTAAATAAATGTCCTATAATTAATATTATGTTAAATAGATTCTTTATAGAAAAAGGGAAGGTTGTCCTTCCCTTTTATATTTTGGCTATTACATGGCATTGATCTTATTGATCACTTCCTGGCGTTTGTCTTCCTGTTTCAGACGATAGTAAATACTACGAAGACTTTCCAATGCCATTCTCTTTGTATTAAACTGGTCCTGATTTTTTGGTTCCATTGAAGCAACTTTTTCCATATAAGGAACGGCTACTTTCAAAGCTTCATCACCTTCAGCCTGTTTCTTTTCGAATGCAGCATTATCAGAAATATTTGAAGCTTCTTCATAAATCTTCACGGCTACGTTATAGTATAAAACTCCAAGGTTATAATTGGCATCAATGTAGTCAGGATTCATCTGGATACACTGTTTATAAGCTCTTTCAGCCTCAGCAGTTTTGCCCATTTTATCATAAAGTGTGCCTTCGGTAAATACAAGAGAAATATTTGTAGGATCACCCTCTTTTGCCTTGTTGATCAGTTCAAGTGCTTTGTCACCCTGCTCAGTATCAAGATAATAGTTGATCATCTCATACATAACTGTCTGTTCTTCAGGATATTTATTGAAGGCCTGTGTGATAACTTCTACACCTTTTGCGGTATCACCCAGTGCAAATAAAGCCTGTTTGCGGAGAACCCAGAGCAGTGGATCATTATATCCGTAATTTCCGGCTTCTTCGAAAAGTCTGTTTGCTTCGGCATAATTTTTATCTTCAAATGCTGCTCTTCCGGCGAAATAAATCAGAACGGTGTCGATCTGATTGTTCATGAAAGGAAGCTTATTGAGATTCAGTAAGCTGATAAAATCATTGTAGGATTCCTTGTAATTGGTCTGTTCATAATCATTCACAGCTTCAGTCTGATAAGCTGATTTCAGGTTTATTGTTACTTTCTTTATATCAGCAGTGGCCTTTCCGTCCGTATCCAGCTGGATAGCCTTATCCAATGCTTTCTGTGCTTCGGGCAAAGGATCCGGATGAATTTTGTTCTTATCGGTCCAGCCTTCGAGTTTTCCGTTCACAAATTTAAGGTCTACCCTGTCATATACATAAGTTTCAACCTGGTTAGGACCTTCCTGTGAAGTCTGGATTTCTTTGGGCTCTTTCAAAAACAATTTTGCTCTTGTTGGTTCCATACCCCTGCTCAGAATATCATTATGGACATTGAATATGTCGATAAGTACCTGTGCCCTGCTGCTCCATGTTTTTGCTTTTGTATTCTTTTTTTCGTTCAGAATATCAGAATCACTTTTCTTTAATTTGGCTTCGAGACCTGCATAGTTAAGAACAGAAGTTCCCGTAGCAGCCGGTGCCTGAGCTTTCAAACCGGTGCCAGCCAATATCATCAATGAGATAAGAAACAGACTGATTCGCTTCATTTTAATCGATTTTAGAGTTTTATATTTAATTTGAAATACTATATTCAAAAATTTTGCCAAATATAATTTCTATTTATTGATTGTGCAAAAAAAGCCAGAATATTAAGCAGTTAAATTATCCTCTCCGTCATTGCCAATCTCCTTTTCGTCTGATTCTTCAGCAGAACCCACTACATCAGTGACAGCTGCAATCGAGTCTCCAGCCTTGATGTTGATCAGCCTTACACCCTGTGTCGCCCGTCCCATAAGCCTGAGATTCGAAACTGCAAGCCTGATTGTGATACCAGATTTATTGATGATCATGATATCATCTTTATCAGTAACTGATTTTATAGCAATAAGTTGACCGGTTTTATCGGTAATATTAATTGTTTTCACTCCCCTGCCACCCCTGTTGGTGATCCTGTAATCATCAAGCTCAGTGCGTTTGCCATAGCCTTTTTCGGATACCACAAGCACAGATTTTGAAGGATCATCAATGCAGATCATACCGATCACGATGTCATTCTTTTCAGCAAACCGTATGCCTGTTACACCCGATGCAGTTCGGCCCATAGGACGAACGGTCTTTTCATTAAACCGGATGGCTTTACCGGACCGCACGGCAATTAATATCTCATTATTTCCATTGGTAAGCTGTGCCTCTAGAAGACTGTCTCCTTCCCTTATATTAATAGCGTTTATTCCGTTCTGTCGTGGCCTGGAATAAGCTTCAAGGGAGGTTTTCTTGATGACACCGTGTTTTGTGCAAAGCACGATGTAATTATTCGAGATATACTCCTTATCTACTAGACTTTTTAAATTTATAAATGCCTTTACCTTATCATTCGGGTCAACATTCAGCAGATTCTGAATGGCGCGGCCTTTGGATGTCTTGGTACCTTCGGGAATCTCGTATACTTTTTGCCAGAAACACCTGCCATTCTCGGTAAAGAATAACATAGTGTTATGCATGGTGGCATGATACATATGCTCAAGGTAGTCCTCATCCCTTGTCTCAGAACCTTTGGACCCCTTTCCTCCCCTCGCCTGGGTTTTGAATTCGCTGAGAGGAGTCCTTTTAATATACCCAAGATGAGATACCGTAATGATCATGTCATCATCCGAATAGAAATCTTCAGGATTGAACTCTCCTTCATCAGGAATTATGGTTGTGAGACGCTCATCGCCATACTGTTCGATCATTGAATTAAGTTCATCCTTGATAACCTGCATTCTGAGGCTTTCATCTGCAAGCAGATTCCTGAGCCAGGCTATTAATTTCTGAAGTTCTTCATAATCAAGCTTTATCTTTTCACGCTCCAATCCGGTCAACCTCTGAAGCCTCATTTCAAGAATAGCTTTGGCCTGTACCTCGCTTAAACCAAAGGAATTCATAAGTCCTTCCCTGGCATCATCGGGAGTTTTGGATCCCCTGATCAATGTAATTACAGCATCGAGGTTATCGAGTGCAATGAGCAGTCCTTCAAGGATATGTGCTTTCTTTTCCGATTCTTCAAGATCAAATTTGGTGCGGCGAATTACCACTTCATGCCGGTGCTCAACAAAATATTTTATGATGTTTTTGAGTGACAGAAGTTTTGGCCGGCCATGTACAAGGGCAATATTGTTTACATTGAAAGTTGTCTGCAGCTGCGTGTGTTTATAAAGGTTATTCAGGACAACACTTGCCTGTGCTTCCTTTTTACAGATGATTACAACGCGGACACCTTTCCTGTCGGTTTCATCGTTGATATAAGAAATGCCTTCGATTTTCTTTTCGTTAATCAGTTCGGCAATTTTCTTAATCATTTCAGCCTTGTTAACCTGGTAAGGTACTTCCTTAACCACAATCACTTCACGGCCGCTGGCAGTATTCTCGATTTCTGTGCGGGCTCTAAGCACAATCCTTCCCCTGCCCGTTTCAAAGGCATCCTTAATTCCCTGGTATCCATATATGATTCCACCGGTCGGAAAATCGGGACCTTTAACAAAGGCCATCAATTGTTCGGTAGTGATTTCAGGATTTTCAATATAAGCAATTGTTGCTTTACAAACCTCGGTGAGATTATGAGGCGGCATATTGGTAGCCATTCCAACGGCAATACCAGAAGCCCCGTTAATCAGCAGATTAGGTATTTTTGAAGGAAGCACTGTAGGCTCCTGTAATGTGTCATCGAAGTTAAGCTGGAAGTCAACAGTATTTTTGTCGATATCCGCCAGCATTTCTTCAGCGATTTTACGTAACCGGGCCTCGGTATACCTCATAGCCGCCGGGTTATCTCCGTCCATCGATCCGAAATTACCCTGACCTTCAACAAGTGGATAACGCAATGACCAATCCTGCGCCATCCTCACCATAGCATCATATACCGACGTATCTCCGTGCGGATGGTATTTTCCAAGTACCTCTCCGACAATACGTGCGGATTTCTTATATGGACGGTTCGACAAAACACCGAGATCCTGCATTCCGAAAAGTACCCTGCGATGAACAGGCTTTAATCCGTCTCTTACATCAGGCAATGCACGTGAAACAATAACCGACATCGAATAATCGATGTAGGCTGCTTTCATTTCCTCTTCAATATTTATCTGAATGATCTTTTCTCCTTCAGCCATTATTATCTTCTAATTTTTAACTATTTATAACTATACAAGCCGTATGAGTTTAATTTGCTAAAGTATGCATTTAATGCGGTTTTACCGCGATTTTTTTCATTGTTATATTAACAAAGGCTGTTAAAAACGTTAAACAATAAATCGTATATTTGCGTTATAATTAAGTAAAAACGATTGGAGTATTATAAAATGGATGCAAAGTTTTCGCAACGAATAAAAGATGTACTTTCTTTCAGCAAGGAAGAAGCCATACGGTTAGGGAACAGTGAGATTGCTCCTGAACATATGCTTCTTGGCATTTTGCGTGAAGGCGAAGGCGTTGCTATTGATATTCTGGTCTCTCTTGGTGCCAACCTGTACCAGTTGAAGAAAGATATTGAAGCAATAGTTTCTCCCACCGGTCCGATAAAAGTTACGGACTCTGATAATGTACCGCTTTTAAAAACTTCCGAACGTATTTTAAAGCTGGTATACCTTGAAGCAAAATCACTGAAAAAAAGTACCATAGACACAGGACACCTGTTGCTGGCTATCATAAAAGATGAGAATACAACAGTATCCAGGGTCATGTTTGATCATAACATTGATTATGATAAAGTTCGCAAGGAATTGCTGAACGAGCATATGTCGGATTCAGAAGATAATGAGCCCAGGGCTGATTATCCTCATGAGGAAGATGAAACCATGGGGTCCTTCGGTTCTCAAAGCGGCAAAGGACAGAACCCTGAAGGTGCAAAATCGAATTCAGAGACACCTGTCCTTGATAATTTTGGCACGGACCTCACCAAAGCCGCCGAAGAAGACAGGCTGGATCCCATTGTGGGACGTGAGAAAGAAATTGAGCGTTTGGCCCAGATCCTGAGTCGCCGTAAAAAGAATAATCCCATCCTTATTGGGGAACCGGGCGTCGGAAAGTCGGCTATTGTTGAAGGACTGGCGCTGCGAATCATTCAGAAGAAAGTTTCAAGGGTATTATTCGGAAAGCGGGTTGTAACCCTTGATCTGGCTGCCATAGTGGCCGGAACAAAGTACAGGGGACAATTTGAGGAGCGAATGAAAGCCATCCTGAATGAGCTGTCGAAAACCTCAAACATCGTGCTTTTCATTGATGAAATCCATACGATTGTCGGCGCAGGCGGTGCCACCGGTTCTCTTGATGCGGCCAATATGCTGAAACCTGCACTTGCCAGGGGTGATATCCAGTGTATCGGTGCAACCACGCTTGATGAATACCGTCAGCACATTGAAAAGGACGGTGCATTGGAGCGCAGGTTCCAGAAAGTTATGGTTGAGCCCACATCACCTGAAGAAACGGCCGAAATCCTGAATAATATCAAGGAAAGATACGAGGATCATCACAATGTGATTTACACGCCCGAAGCTATTGATGCTTGTGTGAAACTCACCAACCGGTATATTTCCGACAGGCATCTGCCTGATAAAGCCATTGATGCGCTTGATGAATCCGGATCGCGTGTTCATATTTCAAATATTCATGTTCCGGAGCGGATTATTGAGCTTGAAAAGAAAATCGAGGAAACCAAAAAGGAAAAGATAAAGGCAGTCAAAAATCAGAATTTTGAAAAGGCTGCCAGTTTCAGGGATAAAGAGAAAGAGCTCCTTGAAATGCTCGATGATGAAAAGCTGAAATGGGAAAAAGAACTTACCCGTAACAGGCAGATTGTAGATGCTGAAAAAGTGGCTGAAGTAGTAGCCATGATGACCGGTGTTCCGGTTCAGCGTATTGCCCTTGAGGAAAGCCATCGCCTTCTGAAAATGGGTGAAGAACTCAAAGGCAGTGTTATCGGACAGGATGAAGCCATTGATAAGGTCGTCAAATCAATTCAACGTAACAGGGCCGGTTTGAAAGATCCCAACAAGCCTATCGGAACATTCATCTTTCTCGGTCCCACCGGTGTTGGTAAAACACAGCTTGCCAAAGTGCTTGCGCAATACCTGTTTGATTCCTTCAATAACCTCATCAGAATTGACATGAGCGAGTATATGGAGAAGTTCTCTGTATCGCGGCTTGTTGGTGCACCTCCGGGTTACATAGGGTATGAAGAAGGCGGACAGCTTACCGAGAAAGTAAGAAGACGTCCCTACAGCGTTGTTTTGCTTGATGAAATTGAGAAAGCTCATCCGGATGTATATAATATACTTCTACAGGTACTGGATGAAGGACAACTTACTGATAGTCTCGGCCGCAGGGTCGATTTCAGGAACACGATTGTCATCATGACATCGAATATCGGGACAAGGCAATTAAAGGATTTTGGCCAGGGTGTGGGATTCACTACCCGCTCAAAACAGGAAGCATCAAATGAATATGCCAAAAGCGTCATTCAGAATGCACTTAAAAAAGCTTTCTCGCCTGAGTTTCTGAATCGTATTGACGATGTAATCATCTTCAATACGCTATCACGTGAAGATATTCATAAGATCATTGATATTGAATTGCAGGGTCTTTATGCAAGGATACTCTCAATGGGCTACCAGATCAAAATGTCAGATGCAGCCAAAGATTTTATTGCTGAAAAGGGCTATGATATTCAGTTCGGTGCACGTCCATTAAAACGGGCAATACAGAAGTATCTTGAAGATCCCATGGCTGAAGTGATCATTAAATCAAATATGCGTGAAGGCGATACGATCGCTATATCTTTGAATAAAAAGAAGGAAGAAGTCAATATGAAAGTGTTGCATGCTGAAGAAGCTGCAAATGCTGCCGTTGATGATATAGAAGAAGCCGCTGAATAATTAGAGGGCTATTGACATTCAAGAAAACCAGGTGCGGGTTAATACAGCTCCTGGTTTTTTTTATTCCGGTCTGCCTAAAAGGTCAAATTCTTCGGCGCCTGTTACAATAACCGGGTAAAACCTTCCGGTGGCTAATTTCTTGTTTCCTGATGAAATCAATACTTCGTTGTCGATTTCGGGTGAATCACTTTCCGTTCTTCCGATGAAGTACTCTCCTTCCCATCTATCTACCATTACTTTAAATGACTTACCTATTTTATTATGATTCAAAGTGGTTGATATTTCCTGTTGTATTGACATGATTTCATCCGCACGATCCTTTTTTATTCTTTCAGGGATCGAGTCTTTATATTTTAGCGCAGCATAGGTATCTTCTTCTTCAGAGTAAGTAAAAACACCAAGACGGTCGAAACGGACATCCTCCACAAATTTTTTCAGTTTTTCGTATTCTTTTGCCGTCTCACCGGGATGACCAGTTATAAGTGTAGTTCGCAGCGTTATATCAGGGATCATTTTCCTGATGTAATCAATGAGTTCATAATTCTGCAGGCTTGTATGTCCCCTTCGCATTTTGGCCAGTACCTTGTCACTGCCGTGCTGGAAAGGAATATCAAGATAATTGCAAACATTCTGCCTTTCCTTCATAATACGGATAACCTTTTTGGGAAAACCCGCAGGATAAGCGTAATGCAGTCTGATCCATTCGATTCCCTTCACATCAGAAAGTTTTTCAAGCAAATCAGGCAATGCCTGGCGGTGATACAAATCAACGCCATACCGTGTAAGGTCCTGTGCTATCAGGATCAGCTCTTTAACTCCCTTAGCTGCCAGAAGGTTTGCCTCGTGCACAAGATGTTCCGGTGTTTTTGACAGATGCTTGCCCCTGATATTCGGAATGGCACAAAAAGAGCAGCGCCTGTCGCATCCTTCAGAGATTTTAAGATAGGCATAATGAGGAGGCGTAGTCAGGATGCGCTCTCCTATAAGATCATTCTTATAATTTAAACCAAAATGTTTAATGATTGCCTCCAGGTCATTGACACCAAAATATTTATCGACATCCGGTATTTCTTTTTCAAGATCCTTTTTGTACCGTTCTGAAAGACAACCCATGACCACAAGCTGATCGATCATCCCTTCCTGTTTGGCACGGATGAACTGAAGTATGGTGTCAATGGATTCCTGTTTGGCATCTTTTATAAAGCCGCATGTATTGATGACAACAATTCTTGCCGGATCGGTTTCTGAATCGGTTACGGCCAGATTTTCGGCATATAATTGTCCCATCAGTGTTTCCGAATCAACAAGATTTTTGGAACACCCAAGGGTAACCACACGGATCTTCTTGCTCTTAACGTTTTTTGTATGCATTGCTAACTTTACCTGGCCAGCCGGCTTTTTCTTTTGCTATAGGCGAAATAAATGATCAATCCGAGAGCCATCCAAATAATCAGTCGTTCCCACGTTTCCCAGGGTAAGCTAACCATCTGCAGCAGGCATATGGCAGCGCCCAGAATGGGTACAAGCGGAACAAGGGGGGTCTTAAACGGGCGTGGAACATCAGGCCTTTTCTTTCTGAGTATAATAATGCTTATACAAACAATTGTAAATGCGAGCAAAGTACCGATTGAAACCAGTTCGCTAAGAATATGGATAGGAAGTACACCGGCAAAGAAACATGAAACAATACCGGTGAGAATGGTTGTAACATAGGGCGTTCTGAACTTTGGATGAACTTTCGCAAAGCTTTTCGGGAGAAGACCGTCATTTGCCATTGTATAGAATATTCGCGGCTGGCCCATGAGCATCACAAGGATTACTGAGCTCAAGCCGGCAATCGCGCCTATTTTAATCAAAGGCCTCAGCCATATCAGGGCGGTGCCTGTGCGGTCGATTGCGAGAGCCAGGGGAGCCGGAACATTGAGTTCGCCAAAAGGTACGATACCTGTAAGGACCCCTGAGACTAACACGTAAAGAATGGTACAAACCGCCAAAGATCCCAGGATTCCCATCGGCATGTCCCTTTGAGGATTTCGTGCCTCCTGTGCAGCTGTGGAAACCGCGTCAAAGCCTATATAGGCAAAGAAAATTACAGCAGCTCCGCGCAGTACACCGGAAATTCCGAAATGTCCGTAATCGCCTGTGTTTGGTGGAATAAACGGTTTCCAGTTTGCCGTATTGATATAAGAAAGTCCGAATCCGATGAAAAGAAGGATAACAATAACCTTAATGGCGACAATTATGTTGTTCAGTCCTGCCGACTCCCTGATTCCGATAACAAGCAAAGTGGACAACAAAGCCACTATGAATACAGCCGGAAAATTCATCAGGCTGCCGGTAAAGTACCAGCCGAGCTCCTTTGAATAATCAAAAGGTGCATTGCTAAGAAATGCCGGGATGTTGATATTATAATCGTGCAGAAAGCTGACCATATAACCTGACCAGCCCACAGCAACTGTTGAAGAAGCAAACAAATATTCAAGGATAAGATCCCAGCCTATAATCCATGCTATGAACTCTCCCAAAGTGGCATATGCATAGGTATAGGCGCTGCCTGAGATAGGGATCATGGAAGCAAATTCAGCATAGCATAAACCTGCGAATACGCAACCCAGGGCTGAAATGATAAATGAAAGTACAAGGGCAGGTCCTGCGAAATTGGCGGCTACAGTTCCCGTGAGAACGAAAATGCCGGTTCCGATGATGGCGCCGATTCCCAGGGTAACCAGACTGACGCCTCCCAGTGCTCTTTTTAAACCGTGTTCCTTGTCACCTGCTTCCATGAGAAGCTGGTCAATTGGCTTTGTCCTGAATAGATTCATATTGAAATGTGTATTGTGTGAATTCGATATATCAAATATATCTTTTCTTACTAAAACAACGCTTCAATAAATGCATTTTTATCGAATACCTGCAGATCCTGAAGTTTTTCACCGATACCGATATAGCGGACCGGAATTTTAAACTGGTCGGAAATACCGATGACTACACCGCCTTTTGCAGTACCGTCAAGCTTTGTAATGGCGAGGGCATTAACCTGGGTGGCTTCAGTGAATTGTTTGGCCTGTTCGAAGGCATTCTGCCCCGTTGACCCGTCGAGCACAAGCAGCACTTCATGGGGAGCATCGGGAATAACTTTCTGAACCACCCGTTTTATCTTGGATAATTCGCTCATCAGGTTTGCTTTATTATGAAGTCTACCGGCCGTATCAATGATTACAATATCACTCTGGGATGATTTTGCTGAATTCACAGTATCAAAAGCAACAGATGCGGGATCACTGCCCATCTGCTGCTTAACAATGGGAACCCCTACTCTTTCAGCCCAAATGGTAAGCTGATCCACAGCTGCCGCACGGAAAGTATCTGAGGCACCTAACAGGACTTTCTTGCCTGCATTTTTATAATGCCATGCCAGTTTACCTATCGTAGTTGTTTTACCCACCCCGTTTACACCCACAACCATAATTACGTATGGTTTCACGGGTACGGGGTCATCAAAACCCATTGTTTGTCCTGCTTTATTTTCTTCAAGCAGATTGCTGATTTCTTCACGGAGAATAACATTGAGCTCACGGGTGTTCATGTATTTGTCGCGTTCCGCCCTGCTCTGCAGTCTTTCAATTATACGTAACGTTGTAGTCACTCCTACATCCGACGAAATCAGGGCTTCTTCAAGGTTATCCAGAACCTCGTCATCCACAGTAGATTTTCCCATGATGGCACGTGAGATGCGCTTAACTACACCTTCCTTGGTTTTTTCAAGGCCTTTATTAAGATCCTCTTTGTTTTGCTTGCCAAATAAACCAAATAATGCCATAGGGTTTCCCTTTATTTTGTATTGAAAAAAAAAGGCTTTCTTCATGCAAAGAAAGCCAAATTTTTATGTTTTGTTCGGTCAATTTATTTCTCGGTGAAGAAATCCTTTACATGGTCAACATGTACAATTTCTTCCTTAAACATATATGCATTTGTCTTAGGCGATTTGACCATCTTGATGCATTTTGCAAAAGTCTTGCCTGATCCGGTCTTTAATGTTGCGATTACTTTCTTTGCCATGGCTCGTTATTTTATTTCGCGATGTACTGTTACTTTTTTAAGAACAGGGTTGAATTTTTTCAGCTCCAGTCTTTCGGGAGTGTTTTTCCTGTTTTTTGTTGTGATATATCTCGACATGCCGGGAAGACCACTGTTCTTGTGTTCTGTGCACTCAAGAATTACCTGAATTCTGTTACCTTTTTTTGCCATATCCTGATGTGCTTATACGTTAGAAACTCTTTATAAATCCTTTGGTTTTTGCGTCCTCGAGGGCCTTCTTCAAACCTACTTTATTGATAACCCTCATTCCGGCGGCGGAGACGCGAATGCTAACCCAACGGTTTTCTTCAGGAAGAAAAATCTTCTTATCGAAAAGGTTAACATCAAAAGTTCTTTTGGTCCTGCGTTTGGAGTGCGAAACGTTATTTCCTACCATCGCAGTTTTTCCTGTAATCTGACAAATTCTTGACATTTCTAAATCAGTTTATTCGCTTTCTAAAAACAGGTTGCAAAGAACGATAAATTTTTTTAAAAATCCAACTGTGGGTACTAAAAATATTTATAAACAATTCATTATCTCTTCCCGAAGCATGAAAAGCGCAGCAATAGCGGCCTTTTGAATATTCCGTCCCCTGTCTTCCCCAAAGTTATGCACATTTGAGATAATTCTTTTTTTAGAAGCCACGGCAATCCAGGTTGTTCCGACCGGCTTTTCTTCGGTACCACCGTCTGGACCTGCTATACCGCTTACCGCAACCGCAAAATCAGTATTAAGCTTTGTTCTGGCCCCGTCGGCCATTTGTTCGACTACCTGTTGGCTGACAGCGCCGTTCATGATAAGGGAATACGGACTTACGCTCAACTCACTTGTCTTTACATCGTTTGAGTATGAAACAATACCTCCTTTGAAATAGGCTGATGATCCGGATATTGATGTTAGCATGGCGCTAATGGTTCCACCCGTACAACTTTCAGCCGTAGAAACCGTTAAATTGTTAGATTTTAAGATATTGCCAACTATTATCTCAAGTTTATCTTCACCCCTCCCAAATACAGGTTTGCCGATAATCTGTTCAAGCTTTAGCGCCTGTTCTTCCATTTTGTCTTTTAGTTCAACAGCGCTTCCTTCCGTTTTACCTGTTATCCTTAACCTGAGAATACCGGGTGAAGGAAGGTAGGCAAGTTTCATATTCTCCGGAAGGCTGTTTTCCCAATCGTTTATAATACCAGCCATAACTGACTCAGGCACACCATGCGTCAGAACAGTTATATGCTCTATGGCAGGCAAAGGAAACGTCGATTTTAATTTCGGAGCCAGTTCTTCCTGCCAGATGGCCTTCATTTCGTAAGGAACACCGGGAAGAGAAATAAAAACTTTATTGTTCCTGTTGAACCACATTCCCTGGGCTGTCCCGGCGCTGTTATGAAGAACTTCACAATTGTGAGGTAGTTCGGCCTGCTTCAGATTGCGTTCATTTAATTCTACTCCCCTCGATTCAAGAAGCAGCCTGATGCTGTCAACCGCATGCGGATTAATTACAAGTTTTGAACCGAAGTATTCTGCCAGGGCGGGTTTTGTAATATCATCGCTTGTAGGACCAAGACCACCGGTGCAAACGATCAGGTCAGCTCTTTCAGATGCAGAATCAAGTGCTTTAAGGATGTTTTCTTTTATATCAGGGACAGAAGTAATCTGAATAACAGGGATCCCAAGGAGGTTCAGTTGCGAAGCCAGATAAGCCGAATTGGTATCAATTACCTGTCCGATAAGAATTTCATCGCCAATGGTGATTATTTCTGCATTCATAAATCATTCCTGCCTATCTAACCTTAAAACCTAAAACCTTAAACCTTTAAACCTTTAAACCTTAAAACCTTAAAACCTTCAAACCTTGAACTTCTATCTGAGCGGCAAACGGGTCTCGAACCCGCGACCTTGAGCTTGGGAAGCTCACGCTCTACCAACTGAGCTACTGCCGCAATCTGAGCCTCTCAGGGGACTTGAACCCCCGACCTGCGGTTTACGAAACCGCTGCTCTACCAGCTGAGCTAAAGAGGCTTGTCTTTTCAATTCAAGGGTCACAAAATTATAAATATTAGCGATTTGAACAAGCACGATTTTCCACATTTATTCAGTCCGCTTTACTTTTAAGGGCCTTTACCCTTTGCAACAATGTGGGATGTGAATAGTGAAAAAACACATAAGCCGGATGGGGTGTCAGGTTGCTGAGATTTTTCGACGATAGTTTTTTCAGTGCGTTAACAAGTGCCTCAGGATTACTGTTCATTTTAACAAAATTATCGGCGGCATATTCGTTCCTGCGTGAAATGTGGTTCATAAGGAGCCCGGTAACAAGTGAAATGGGACTGTATAAAATTCCGAATGCGATCAATCCAAGATGAAAGGCAGGTTGTGAACCTCCGAGTGCTTCGGATAAAGCAGGATTAGCTATTAGGAGTGACAGGATATACAGTGTAAAACCGGTCTGAATTATTCCGGCAAGCAATCCGGCATAAACGTGATGCTTCTTATAATGCCCGATTTCATGGGCAAGAACAGCCACAATTTCTTCCGTAGTAAGGTCTTTTATAAGCGTATCGTAAAGTACAATCCTTTTTTTTGGTCCCAGTCCGGTAAAATAGGCATTGGCTTTTGAAGACCTTTTTGATCCGTCGATTACAAAGATATTGTTCAGTTTGAACCCTGCCTTAACACTGAAAGCCTGGATGGCATCCCGGAGTTCTCCGTCAGGCAATGGTTTTTGCTTATTGAACAACGGCACTATCAGCGATGAATAGAACATCGCCATAAATACAGTAAATACAACAGCAAGTATCCAGGCGTAGATCCAGAAGTCAGTGCCTGTTTTGCTGTAAAACCATACAATCAGTGCCAGCAGCCCGCCACCAATAACTGCACCGAGCAACCAGCCTTTTATTTTATCCAGCACATAAGTTTTCGGAGTGGTACGATTAAAACCGAATCTTTCTTCGATTACAAATATATCATACAAAGAAAAAG
This sequence comes from Bacteroidales bacterium, assembly GCA_035299085.1. NCBI lineage: Bacteria > Pseudomonadati > Bacteroidota > Bacteroidia > Bacteroidales > Bacteroidales bacterium. The sequence continues at coordinate 29,280 of DATGXG010000013.1, forward strand.
GAGTGGTTATCAGGTCTGAAGCGATGGCTAAAATGCCGAAGAAAACCAGGACAATAAATACAGGATTTTCGGTTACTCCCCTGGCCCAGGAATCAACCAGTTTAAATCCGCCAAGGAATAGCATGAGCAGAAGGATTATGAAACTAAATGAACTAGTCAGGGTTCCGAAACGATCGTTTGTTTTTTTGTAGGCCTGTTGTTTTTTATATTGTTCCGCATCGAATACATCTTTCAGTTCTTGTGGAAGATCACTTGTCATCCGTTTACGGTTGAGATATTCAAGAAAACGTTCAAGTGCAAAATCAATCACCAGTATGGCAATGATTACATAAAAAATGAGATTATAAGTCATCCGGAAAATTTTTGCAAAAATACAACAATCCTTATTGCATTTGCTGGTCAAGCAAGGTCCTCTTTTTAATTCTTTCCCCGAGAACAGACTGGTACGACTTTATTTTTTTGGAAGTCCGTAAACTGTCAGCCCGCTTAATCCAGAAAAGCGACCTGTCCAGATCATCCTCCCGTTCTGATTTAATAGCAAGATTATAGGAAGCCTTTGATTCCACCCTGCGCTTATGATTATAGGCAAGCTTTTGCCAAAAGTCCGCAGCATCATCCCAGTTATCATTCATTGCCATATAATTCGCTTCAGACAGGTATGGATTCAGATCTCTGAATAGGTACCGTTTCTGATTATCCTTCCAAAGAGGTGTAAGGCGATTGCCAACAAGGTTACCGGTAAAAAAACAAGAATTATACAATAATTCCTGTTGGGCTTTACTATTATGAAATTTATCGCACTCCCCTGGACGATACATATCGAATAATTCAGTTAGAACAATCAAATCAGGATACTCAAAATCCCATGGATTAAAAACACCAATTTTAAAGCTTGAAACAAGATGATAAACAAATACGCAGTTTTTCGGTGAATTACCAGAATTCACATAGAGAACCCATTCACCGTATCCGTTTTTTATATATTCTACGCCATCAATATTGCGCGTCACGTCGCTTTCAAGTTTCCCATTGTTCAGGCGATCCATAAAATCACGGGCTAAAACTTTTACTATAAGCAATACCGCATCTGTTGAATCATGCAGGCAAATCTGCCGGATGAGTTCTTTATCAATTCTCCCGATGCTTACCTGTTTAATGAAAGAGGTATCTGTTATTTTGACTTTTGTAAATCGCGGAGAATTAGAAAGAACATCGTGTATTCCATAGATGTATGCTGATTTGATTTTATTGTAATCGCAGGAAGTATCCGGTTTAAATGCTGAAAGGCTGTCGAACTGGCCTAATTTTGCCTGGTAACCGACAGCCGGGAAAAGGGATAATTTCTTAACACCGGGGGATATTGTAAATTCAGCCGGCTCAAGGACACTGAGATGAATAACTTGTGAGGCACATCCGGTAAGCAGGAAAAGGAATAAAACCAAATTCTTCATGCGAAAAGTCAAGATTTCAGATAGGAATTACGATTTTGATTAGAAATCGTAAATCGTAATCGTAAATCGTAAATCGTAAATCGTAAATTAACACTAAGGTAATTGTTTATCCAGTAACTTTTTCGTCTCCAACCGCTTTTCTAAAATATCCCTGTAAATTTTTATCCTCTTATTGTTTCCCAGGCTATCAGCGTAATCAATCCACTGCAGCGCCTGGTCAAGATCATCTCCGTGTTCCCAGGCAAGTGCCATATTAAAGGCTGCTTTTGAAGCAAGTGAGTGATTAGGACCATCTGACAGATCATTCCAGATTAATGATGCTGCCCGCCAGTTGTTTCTTTTGATTAACCTGGAGGCATGTTTCATATCAGATCCCGGCCCGTCGAAATACGTACGAAGGGTATCTTTCCAATACGGACAAATCTTCATGCCGGTTAAATAGCCGCTTGTATAACAGTTTCTGTACAAATGGTACTCTGTATCGCCGAATCCTCCAAACACACCATCTAATCTTAGACTGTCGGTTTCGGTAAACCTAAGTGCTATTGATTCAATGAATGGCTGAAGAAAAGCCCATTTGGTTAAATTAATCATTTTGTAAACACCATAATAGGTTGTATTTGATTCCCTTTCCAATTCAGTATCATAAACTGTAGAACCCTGTAAAAGAAGAATATATTCTGTTGTATCCTGCGTACAGATTTTTCGAAGGTCATCCCAGAACAACACGCTGTCTTTCATATAGAGCCCATATGATGTACAATTTAAAACAACTTTTGTGAATTTCGGTGATTCGGACATTACATTGTAAATACCGTCAAGGTAGCCAGTTTTTATCTGTGCCACATCAGTTTTGGCAGAGATCTGTATTTCATTGAGGCTGTCTAACCTGTTTTTAACAGGAGTATAGCCAGGCTTTGGATAAATCGTTATTTTTTTGATTTCTTTGGGAAGTACAACAGAAGACGGTTGCAGAACACTGATAGTTATCCTGTTAGTATAGCATGCAAGACAAAGAAGAGTTAAAACAAATGACAACAGCCTCATATGAAAAAAGGTTGGGTTGGAAAGGCAGTCCTTGTACTAGGTTCTCATACCGCCACAAACTCCGATAACCTGACCGTTAACATATGAAGAAAGATCACATGCAAGGAACAGGGCTACCTTAGCGACTTCTTCAGGAGTTCCGCCGCGTTTCAGGGGTATTTTTTCGGCCCATTGTTTTTTAACATCCTCAGGCAGCTTATTGGTCATTTCAGTGATTATAAATCCCGGGGCAATAGCGTTGCATCGAACATTGCGTGAGCCGAGTTCCATGGCGATTGACTTAGTAAAACCGATCATTCCGGCTTTTGATGCCGAATAGTTGGCCTGTCCTGCATTGCCACCCACACCCACAACCGAGCTCATATTTATTATGGAACCGCCCATATTCTTGATCATGATCCGTTGAACAGCCTTTGTAAAATTGAAAACCGATTTCAGGTTGACACTGATTACGGTGTCCCATTGTTGCTCGGTCATGCGCAGCAAGAGGGTGTCCATAGTGATTCCGGCATTGTTGACAAGCACGTCCACCGTTCCGAAATCACTTACGATTTGGTTAACAACCTTTTCGGTATCGGCAAAATTACTGGCATCAGAAGCGTAAACTTTGCATTTTACGCCCATGGCACTGATCTGTTTTTCAACTTCCTGTGCATTCTCATCGATCCTCAGGTCGGTTACAGCAACATTGGCTCCTTCAGATGCGAATGCAAGAGCTATTGCTTTCCCAATGCCGCGTGCAGCACCGGTAACAATAGCAGTTTTTCCTTCGAGTAACTTCATGATTTAAATTTTATGGATTTAAAGACAAAAATAAATGAAAAAATATAAGTAGCTAAATTAAATGTACTTCTCCACCCTGCTTACCTGGTAAACGCCTTTAATAGCGGAGAGTCGGCCAATTAAAGAATCAAGGTGAGCCGTGTCCCTTACAGTGATTTTGAGCCTGCCCTTAAACATCCCGCTGTCGGTCTCAAAGTTGACTGCTTTGAGTGAAACTTTAAGGTCTTTTGAGATGATGTCAGATATATTGTTCAGCATCCCCGGATCATTTTCACCGGTCACATTGATTTCAACAGAGAACAGGGGTTCCTTGCCGCCGGTGCTCCAATGCGCCTTGACAATGCGGTAACCGTATTTTGAGATAAGCTGTGCCGCATTGGGGCAATTCAACCGGTGTATTTTAATTCCCTCTCCCACGGTTACAAACCCGAAAACATCATCTCCGAAAATCGGGTTACAGCATTTTGCCAGCTTAAAATCTACATTATTCAATTTATCGTCAATGATCAGGTAATCCTCTTTCCTGATAAGGTTTTCCGGTTGTACCACAGGGACCGGTTCGGGTTCGGCATTCAATACTTTTTCAACAGGCAGGGGTTCCTGGAGCAGTTCCTTTATTTCAGCGAGGTCAATCTGTTCATTGGCTATCTGATAATACAGGTCCTGCGCCATTTTCAGCTTATAGGTCTTAAGCAGTTTGCGAATGGTTTCATCCGAAAATGGAATTTTCCAATTCTTAAGCCTCCTGACTAAAATTTCTTTACCGGTTTCAGCCAGGCGGACCTTTTCCTCATTCAGCTTAAACCTGATCTTGGTCTTGGCTTTGGAGGTTACTACAAAATTCAGCCAGTCGAGTTTAGGTGTCTGATTTTTTGAAGTCAGCACTTCCACCCGGTCGCCGTTTTGCATCACATGGCGAATGGGAACTATTTTTGCATTTACTTTCGCGCCTGTACATGTTGAACCTACTTCGGAATGGATGTCATAGGCAAAATCGAGAACTGTTGCCCCGGCAGGAAACTTTTTCAAATCCCCTTTCGGAGTAAAAACAAAAATTTCCTTCGAGTACAGGCTCAGCTTAAAATCATCCAGGAATTCCTTAGCATCGGGTTCAGGTGTTTCGAGCACTTCCCTGATCCGTTTCAGCCATTCTTCCAGTCCCTGCTCGGCTTCAAGACCTTTATATTTCCAGTGTGCGGCAAAACCCTTCTCAGCAATCTCATTCATACGGCGGGTCCTTATCTGCACTTCAACCCAACGTCCGTCAGGACCTATAACCGTTGTATGCAGCGACTCATACCCGTTTGTTTTGGGAATAGAAATCCAGTCGCGTAACCGTAAGGGATTCGGCTGGTAAAGGTCGGTAACCGTGCTGTAAACCTGCCAGCAATCAGCCTTCTCATTTTTTAATTCACTGTTGAGAATGATACGGATTGCAAAAAGGTCATATATATCCTCAAAAGCAGCCCCTTTATTGACCATTTTATTCCAAATGGAATGGATTGATTTAGGCCTCCCCTTTACTTCAAAATCAAATCCCTGGCTTCGCAATGACTTTTCAATAGGACCTATAAAATCCTCAATGAATTGTTTCCTGTCGCGCATCGTTTGCGCCAGTTTGCGGGCTATCGAATCGTATGTTTTCCTGTCGGTAAATTTCAGGGAAAGATCCTCCATCTCCGACTTGATGATGTAAAAACCGAGACGGTGGGCAAGCGGGGCATAAAGGTAGGAAGCCTCAGATGCAATGCGGATCTGGTCTTCCTGAGGCAGCAACTTCATGGAACGCATCTTATGCAAATGTTCTGCAATTTTTATCAGGATAACTCTTACATCTCCTGCCAGGTTAAGAAGAAAGTTGCGCAGATTTTCAGCCTGCGGTGCCAGCGGCTTATTTCCGAGCTCATGAATAGAATGAAGGCCTGTAGTGATAGTTGCCACAGCTTGTCCGAAATGAGCATGTATGTGAGAAATATCCGTCTTCCTATTTTTAAGGGCCTGCAGGAGAAAAATACTCTGGACTGAAGTCATTCCGAGACCAATTTCAGCAATGGCTATTTCAGCCACTTCCATGGAGGTCAGTACAGTCTTCTGCGCGTCAGTGTCATTCTCATCTTCAACTAAGGCAACCAGTATATCATATGCCTCCCTGATTTTGGAATAATCATGAATTTCCTTATTCTTCCTGATTAACCGGATAAGCTCATCATACTTATTCCTAAGTTTTTGTATGTATTCAGGATGCCTGGAAACCATGTCAGCGTAGTATTGGTTTTGCAAAAATAGTTAATTTTAGGCATCCGCTTTCTCATTTCAATTGCGCCATGATTGATCTTTCGAAAATAAAAGAGCATTTATCCGATTCAAGCCGAAAACTTGCCGATCTCACCGCTAATATGGTTTTTGATGAGCCTTCACTGGTTATTCCGCTTCTCGAGGTGGCCTGGATGGATGAATATCCATGGTGTCAGCGGGCTTCACGTGTTCTCTGGATTTGCAGTGAGCAGTACCCGCAATTGTTACAGCCGCATCTTTCAAAAATCATCCGCAACCTGGCAGATCAGAAATCGGAAAGTGTAAGGAGAAATTTCTTAAAACTCTTTGTTGATCATGATTTCAGGCTAAAAGAAAAAGACAGCACGATGCTGATGGATCTGTGCTTTGATTATCTCAACGGCTCCTATTCGGTGGGTGTAAAAGCATACAGCATGGTGGTTCTGTACAAACTTACAAAAGGAATTCCCGAAATTCAGCGTGAACTTTACGAAATCATTGAAAGCCAGATGGAAGAAGCTTCAGCCGGTTTCAAAAGCCAGGGAATGAAGATTATGAAAAAGATATCTTCCGGGCTTCGTTAGTTTTCATATAAAAGAAAACGGTACAGGTCACTTACTTTTCTGGCCAGGTAGTCAGGATTATAAGTAACAACTTCTTCTTCAGGAGTAAATCCATAGGCAACAGCAATCGAATCAATGGCAAGCTCAGTGGCTGCGTTGATATCGTAGTGAGTATCGCCTATTATAACCACATCAAGGGGATCCTGGATTCCGTTCCGTCTGAGTATCCCGGTAATTAATTCAACTTTTGATGATGCATAACCACTATAGTCAGCGCCTGCAATTTCCCTGAAATATTGCGAAATGCCGAAATGTTTTAAGACCTGGTTGGCATATACGATATACTTTGAAGTAGCTACATAGAGGGTAGCGCCAGACTGAAATAACTTTTCAATAAGGTCCTTCATTCCGTCGTAAAGTTGGTTTTCAAAAAGACCTTTTTCAGCATAGTATTCACGAAACACTTTAACGGCCATCTGATTGGCTTCACCCTGCAATCCAAAAACATCTGAAAATCCTTTCTGCAATGGAGGTCCTATCAGTGATTGAAGTTTTTCCTTTCCGGGATCAGAAATTCCAAGTTTTTCAAATGTATGATAATAGGCGTTAAAAATCCCTTCACGTGAATCAGACAGCGTGCCATCAAGGTCAAAAATGATATGTTGATACGAACTTCTCATTGGAATTTACTGCAAATGTGCTACTTTTATAATTCAGAAAGTGTCATGGATCAGGCGGCAAATTTATAAGTTTAATTTTAACCGCGAAACCAGTGACAATAAATCAAACCAAATAAAATGTAATTACCATGGGAAAAGGAGACAAAAAATCAAAAAGAGGAAAACTTTTTCAAGGTTCATACGGCGTAAGAAGACGTAAAAAAGGCGCTAAGAATGCTACATTCATTAAACCTAAAGATGTTAAAGAACCTGTAAAGGATGTTAAGGATGTAAAAGAAGTAAAAGACAGCAAAGAGGTGAAGGATATTAAGGAAGTAAAGGATACTCATACGGCAGCTACTGCAAAGCCCAAAGCACCCGCCGCAAAGAAAGAACCCAGGGCAAAAAAAACGGAAACAACCTGATTGAATGGCAGAAAAAGTAAAGAAAGAAACAGAAGCAATACGGATCCAGGCGAAAAGATCGGAATATCACGAGCACAGTGTGCCGGTTTTTGAAACTTCAAGCTTTATCTTCAGCAGTGCAGGTGAGGCGGAAGAAATTTTTAAAGACGAAACACTGGGTTACAGCTATACACGTTTTGCCAACCCGAACACGGATGAACTTATAAAAAAGCTTTGTGCACTTGAAAACGCCGAAGATGGCGTTGTTACTGCATCGGGAATGGCTGCGGTTTATGTGAGCATGGCATCCTTACTCAGGCCGGGTGATCATGTTCTTGCATCCAGACAGTTGTTTGGCTCCACGCATGTGCTGTTGACCCAGATCTTTGTGAAATGGGGAATATCGCATTCATATGTGGATATTAATAACAAGGATGAGTGGAAAGAAAATATAATGCCCAATACAAGGCTTCTTTATGTTGAAACGCCTTCAAATCCGGGACTGGATATTGCAGATCTTGCATTCCTCGGTCGCCTTGCCAGTAAGAATAACCTTTATTTCCTGGTTGATAATTGTTTTGCGACCCCGTTATTGCAGAATCCTTTGGATTTTGGCGCTGATCTTGTCATTCATTCAACAACCAAACTGATTGACGGCCAGGGTCGCACAATCGGAGGTGCCGTTGTTGGTAACAGGGATGTAATTCAGGATGTAAGACAATTTACAAAAGTTACCGGACCGGTAATGTCACCACATACCGCATGGTTGTTGTCAAAAAGTCTTGAAACGCTTTCCCCCAGGCTCGAACGTCATTGTTCAAATGCCCTTAAACTGGCTTCAATGCTTGAGGCCAACAAAGATGTCATGTGGGTGAAATATCCTTTTTTAAAGTCGCATCCACAGTATAAAACGGCGAGAAAGCAGATGAAAGCCGGTGGTGCGTTAATCTCTTTCGAGCTGAAAGGCGGGACCAAAAGGGCCCACCGGTTCATCGATGCATTAAAGCTGGTTTCCATATCTTCAAACCTGGGTGATTCAAGAACCATCATAACACACCCGGCTACCACTACTCATTCAAAACTCAGTGCTGAGGAGAGAAAACTTTCCGGCATAACCGAAGGTTTGCTCAGGGTATCGGTTGGTCTTGAACATATTGATGACCTGATGGCTGATTTTGCCCAGGCCATCCAAAAAACATGATTAATCTTCAAGGGTACTAAGGTCTCCTTCGGGAAGACCAAGTATCCTTGCTTTTAATACCCTCCGCATGATTTTCCCGCTTCTTGTTTTCGGAAGTGAATCAACAATCTTCACTGCCTCCGGCCGGGCAATCGAACCAAGATGATCCACTACGTGCTTGCCGAGTTCCTGTTCCAGTTCACGTGATGCCTCAAATCCTTTCTTTATAATTACAAACATGTGAATGGCGTTCCCTTTGATATCATGGGGAACAGCGACCGCGGCCGATTCTGCAACTGCAGGATGGCTGATCATAACACTTTCTATTTCTGCTGTTCCCAGCCTGTAACCGCTTACTTTAATTACATCGTCTACCCTTCCGATGATCCAGAAATACCCGTTCTCGTCTTTTTTTGCCGAATCGCCTGTAAGATACCACCCCTTATCTTTATACTTTGACCAATAGGTTTCAACAAACCGTTCCGGATCGCGGTATACTCCGGCTGTCATTCCCGGCCAGGGATTTTTAATTACGAGATTTCCTTCTTCACCGGCTCTTACTTCATTTCCCTTGTCATCAACAACAGCTACTTCATTTCCGAAAAATGGTTTTGTGGCTGATCCCGGTCTGAGGGGTGTAATGGGTAACGGGGTTATCATGAAGCCCCCGGTTTCGGTTTGCCACCATGTATCCATTACCGGACAGCGTTCCTGCCCGATGTATTTATAATACCACTTCCAGGCTTCAGGATTGATAGGCTCCCCCACCGACCCGAGTAACCGCAAAGAGCTCAGGTCATTTCTTTTTGGCCATGATTCGCCGAAGCGCATTAGTCCACGAATAGCCGTTGGTGAAGTATATAAAATATTAATACCGTATTTCTCAACCATTTTCCACCACCTGTCCGGATACGGATGGTTTGGCGCGCCTTCATAAAGCATAACTGTTGCCCCGTTGATTAACGGACCGTAAACAATATAACTATGCCCTGTAACCCAGCCCGGATCAGCAGCGCACCAGTAACGGTCTCCCGGTTTAAGGTCGAATACCATACGCAGTGTTGAGGCAATATAAACACTGTAACCCCCGTGAGTATGGACAAGTGCTTTGGGTTTACCTGTTGATCCGGAAGTATACAACAGGTAAAGCATGTCATCTGAATCCATCTGTTCTGTTTCGCATTTGTTTCCGGCTATGGGAAGCGACTTCAAATCGTGATACCAGTAATCCCTGTCGTTTTCCATGTATACATCCTGTCCTGTTCGTTTAACAGTGATACAGATTTCCATGGTAGGTGAAAGTTCCATTGCTTTGTTTACAATGCTTTTCAGTTCAATGATCTTTCCCCTTCGATAACCGCCGTCAGCTGTGATCACTACCCGGCTGTTTGCATCGTTAATTCGATCAGCAAGGGCTTCGTGACTGAATCCTCCGTATACCACACTGTGTGCGGCACCTATTTTGGCACAGGCAAGCATGGCAAAAATCTGTTCGGGTATCTGTGGCATATAAATGGTAACCACATCTCCTTTCTTCACACCCATGCTTTTCAGAATGTTGGCAAACTGGCAAACTTCCCGGTTCAGCGCATGATATGAGAAAGTGCGCAGGTCGCCCGGCTCACCTTCCCAAATTAAAGCCAGTTTGTTTCGGACTTCGGTGTGCTGGTGCCTGTCGATTGCATTATATACCACATTGGTTTTTCCGCCCGAAAACCATTTATAAAAAGGAGGATTTGAGGCGTCAAGTACTTTGTCCCATTTTTTAAACCAATGAAGTTTATCTGCCTCTTCGGCCCAGAATTTTTCCCTGTTTTTTACAGAATAGCGATACAGATTATCGTATTCAAGGACATTCGCCTGTTGCAGTATTTGTTCCGACGGGTAATACCAGTTATCAGCAGTTGGTTCCATAATATTGAAGATTAGGTTTTTGGAGCACTGCTAATGGTAACAATAAAGAGTGGGGATTGTTGAAAATGAAAAAAGGCAGGTTGTATTACCTGCCTTTGTCGGTCCGCAGGGATTCGAACCCTGGACCCATTGATTAAGAGTCAATTGCTCTACCAACTGAGCTACGGACCGCTGTGAAAATTCTTAAGCGGCTGCAAATTTAACAATATTTCGATAAATGCAAGGTTGGCCTGTTACAAAATTCAAATTTGCTTATTTTTGTGGCCAACACTGCGGTTTTGAAAGAATTTGACAATTGCGTCCTTTGTCCCCGCGAATGCAGGGCTAACCGAAATGCCGGGCAACTCGGATATTGCGGCTGTGATGCCAGTTACAACATTGCATCGGTATGCATCCACAAGGGCGAAGAGCCACCGGTTAACGGCAAAAACGGTATATGCAACTTGTTTTTCACAGGGTGTAATCTTCGTTGTTCGTTCTGTCAGAATTACCAGATAAGCCGGCGTAAAAGCGCCAATCAGAAAGAACAGAATTTACAGGATATCATGCAGGAAATAATCTCCTGCCTGGATTCGGGCATCGAAGCCATCGGTTTTGTCAGTCCTACCCATCATGTGCCCCATGTTAAAGAAATCATCCGCGAACTTCACAGACGCAACTTCCATCCGGTAACGGTATATAATACTAACGCCTATGATAAGGTAAGTGTACTCAAAGATCTCGAAGGATTGATTGATGTGTATCTCCCCGACTTCAAATACCTGGACAGTGAGGTGGCCAAATCATTTTCCGATGCTACCGGTTATCCCGAGATTGCAAAAGAGGCCATAAAAGAGATGTACAGGCAGAAGGGAAGCTCGGTTATCCTTAATGAAAACGGTCAGGCCATAACGGGCATGATTGTCAGACATCTGGTTTTACCAGGACAGTCCGATGATTCAGTAAAAATTATGCAATGGATTGCAGAGGAACTATCCTCTTCGGTACATGTTTCTTTAATGTCGCAATACTACCCCACCGCCTGTGTAGGCGGTCATCCGGTTCTTGGACGCAAAATAACCGAAGAAGAATACACACGTGTATTAAACGCAATGGAAGAATTTGGCTTTTACCGGGGATGGATCCAGGAATATGAAAGTTCAGTGACGTACCGGCCGGATTTTGATCGTTCAAACCCGTTTGAGGTTTAAGGTTTGTGGTTTGAAGTTTTTTGTTTGAGGTTGACCTGGAACATCAAACCTCAAACAAAAAACAATAAACTATTTTTCATCAATCTTCTCCAGATTCTGCATGCCTTCCACGTTCATGCTTTTGGCAAGTTTTGATATGTTTTTCATATCGATATCGCCCTGGATACTTATTAACACGCTTTCATCATTTCCTCCGATGACCATGAGCAGTTCGGCAACCTTATTGCCGTTTTCCTTAACAAAGAACTTTATGTTCTGATCTTTCTCACGCACTACCATTACTTCTTTATAAGGTGACGAAGGCAATACCTTCATGATCTCCTGGTAAAGATTTACAGGTGTGGGAGTGGCAGGGTCATCATCGGTGACAAGTATTTTTATACCGGTAAGTTTACTGATGACATGGTTCAGATCTTCCTGGTTCTTTGCATCCAGGTTCTCGTCGCTCCGGAACATATCAAACATATATTTTGAAATATATACGGAAGTGAAACCTTCTTTTCCCGAGTACTTATCAAACAGCTTGTCCATAATACTCTGTGCCTGTGAAACAACCGGTAAGGCAAGCAATCCCATAGCTAGAAGAAATGTTTTCATATGATTATTCATTATTTTTTCAAATTGGATGATTGATTAATAAAGGATACGAGGTTCAGCATTCCCATACTCTGATCGATTTTTTCAAGCTTTTTCAACTGGCTCGCTCCTGTATTCATTTTTGTTATATTGGAAAGAGGCTGCATGCTTTTATTCATTTTCTGCGAAATAAAAAGCAGCGTTTTCTGGGTTTCAAGATAAGCAAGCTGGGGATCGGTATAGGTATCCTTAAGTTCATTGTGTTCAAACCTGAAAACGATCACCGATGCGATGGTTATGAACAAGGCTATTGAAGCTGCGATCATCAAACGCGAAAGGTTAAGCTTCCGGCTTGGTATTTCAGGAACTGTTTCCGAGTCTTCAATTTTACTGATGATTCTTGCCTCGAGGGATGTCGTATCAATTGAAAATTCTTTTCCCTTTTTAAAAAGCATGAACTGATTTTTCAAAGGGATAAGGTCATCTTCGATGGTTTGGTTCCCTGAAAAATAATCTTCCAGGATCATCTCCTCTTCCCTGCTGGTCAGGCCCGAGAAGTATTTTTCAATTAGCTGATGGATCCGGTCGTTTTTCATTTGTATTCAAACTTAGTCATTTCTTCTCGTATCCTGTTTCGCGCCCTGGATAGGTTAACTCTTACGGCGTTCACATTCATATCCATTATTTCTGCAATTTCTTCAAATTCCCTGTTCTCAAGTTCCCTGAGTTGAATGATATGACGTTGCTGTTCAGGTAGTTTGTCCAGAATTTCAAACAGCAGGGACAATTCGTCGGTGTTTTCAAGTGTTTTGTAAGGATCTGTATCATCGCTCTTCCTGTCATACCAGGTATTGTAACTTTCAATATACACCGGTTTTCTTGCTTTTATCCGGTCGAGACACCAGTTTCGTGTCACCTTAAGCGAAAAAGCTTCAATGCTGTTATATTGATCAAGTGACTCTCTTATCTTCCATAATTTCAGGAAAACCTCCTGCACAGCATCTTCAGCTTCCGTTTTATTTTTCAACAGCAGGTAAGCATAGTGAAACAATCTGCCTGTAAGGGGCATTATTTGCTTCCTGAAATCGTTAATTTCCATGTTTACCTGCTGTGAGTGTTCGACTCCTGTAAGTTCCTTTTATTTTTCGAGCATTTTGAAATGGTCAAATCCTTTTCCCTGGTATTTTCCGGCCATCTTAGCTACTTCGCTGAGCAGCATATCGCCTTTAACCTGGATAAGGGCATTGTCATCCTTACCGCCTGCAATCAGAAGTACTTCCGAAATCCTTCCCTTAGCTTCCTTAATAAGTATTACAACATCTTCATCCTGTTCCTTCACGCTCATCATTTCCTTATAAACTGATTTGTCGAGTTTATCATACACTTCCGATTTCAGATTGATATCGGCCGGTTTATCACAATTTTTTTCAAGAGCCAGTATCCTGACTTCTGTAAGTTTGGATGTAAAAACTGTGTCCTGCATTTGCTGTTGAGCTTGTGTTATAAGGTTCAGCATATCACCAGTAATATTCACCGTTGTAACACCCTGGGCACCGGCATATTTTGAGAACACATCACTGATTATATCCTTTTGAGCAAACGTGCAGTTCGCGAGAAGCAGTGAAGCGGCAACGAGTATCAGCTTATTCATAATGTTTAGAATTAAATTGTTTGTACCTGAATTCAGCATTAAGACGAGGTGCCAAGGAATATATTACAATAAATATCAACAATTTTCAGGAAAAGTCTTCTAACAAGCTCGTAATTATTACCTTTGTTGCTTAATCCAAAACAACAACATCATGAAAAAATCAATAAGCGTATTATTATTTTCCTTTTTTGCATTGTCGATTTGGTCACAGACAGCTGATGATATAGTAAAGAAATATATTGAGAGCATCGGTGGCGAGGCAAAGTGGAAGGCTGTTCAGACAGTTAAATTACAGGGCACTGTTCCTACGCCACAAGGTGATTTTAATTTTGATATGATGCGCAAGGCACCCAACAAGTACATCCTTTCACTTGACATTATGGGTCAGAAATTTATTCCGCAGGCTTATGACGGAGAAACGGGCTGGACAATCAATCCTTTTATGGGAGATCCGAATCCCCAGAAACTTCCCGAAGACCAGGTGAAATCTTTAAAAGACGAAGCTGACTTCGAGGATCCTTTTATTGATTATGCTAAAAAAGGCAGCGAAGTTACATTGATCGGATCATCTGATGTTGACGGTGTAAAATGCTATGAAGTAAAACTGGTAAAGAATAAAGGCAAAGAAAATGAATCAGTGATGAATTATTTTTTCGATGCTGAAACATATCTTCCGGTGATGGTTAAGCAAACTGCCACAAGCGGTCAGATGGCAGGCCAGGAAATGAATGTATATTACAGCGATTACCAGGATGCCGGTAACGGTCTGATTATGCCATTTGCTCTTGACACAAAAGTTGGCGGACAAAGTGTACAGGCTGTTAAATTTACAAAGATCGAGTTCAACACCGAGATTGCAGATGATGTATTCAAATTTCCCGCACAGCAATAAATGTTAAAGAAGTTTATTGTTTGAAGTTTGACGTTTGATCAACATCAAACAAAAAAAAGGGTGACTCAGAAAAGTCACCCTTTTTTATTCAGAAATATTTCCTGACGGCCTCCAGGAAAAATTCAGGTGCTCTTTTAGGTCTTCTTGTTTTTACATCCACAAAAGCAAGAACCGTGTTGCCGGTGCAAACAAGTTGTTTTTTTTCGTTATAAATTTCATAGTCAATGTCGAGTTTAATTTCAGGCAGTGTTTTCAGACATGACTTAACCGTAAGCAATTCGTCGTACAGCGCCGGTGTCTTATAATCAACCTTAAGGCTTCTGACCGGCATAATAATCCCCGAATCTTCAATCTCGCGATAACTGAGTCCCAGTGACCGGATCATATCGGTCCTTGATACTTCGAAATATTCGGGATAATGACCGTAATACATATAGCCCATTCGGTCAGTTTCGCCATAACGAACCCGAATAATTGTTTCAGTACAATACATAGTTTAATTTTTCAGGGGAGAATCAGGCTCTTTGGCCATTTTAATATAAGCAGCATGTTCAAGGAAACGCGGTGCAATACGTTTAACCATTGCAGTCATCTTACCTTCAAGCGTGAGGATTACATAATTTCGACGGCGCCTGATCGCTTTAACGATTGCTTTTGCAACTTCCTCAGGTTGCATCATTTTTTCTTCCTCACGGGGTGTGAAGCCTTGTTGCGTTCCATCAGCAGTTAGGGCTTTTTTGCGTATATCAGATTTTGTAAAACCGGCACAGAGAATCAGAACATGCAATCCATTTTTAAGATTTTCAATACGCAGTGTTTCAAGAAAACCATGTAAGGCATATTTGGATGCTGAATACCCTGTCCTGCCTGGCAAGCCAACGAAACCTGCGACAGAGGACACACCTACGACTGAACCGTGTTGTTCAATCAGGTAAGGCAAGGCATACTTTGTGCAGATGACAGCCCCCCAGAAGTTAACATCAAAAAGCCTTTTCAGAACATTCAAATCCACGTCACGGAACAGGGCTCTCATGGATATACCGGCATTATTAATGAGTACATCAATTTTGCCGTATTCACGGATGGTAGTATTTATAAGATTAATACAGTCTTCTTCGCGGGTTACGTCGGTTTTCACGGCAATAGCGGAGTAACCTTTTTCCTGAAGTGAATTCATGATCTGGGTCAGTAATTCGAGTCTCCTGGCTGCAAGTACAACTTTTGCGCCCATTTGAGCAAACTCGGTAGCGGTTGCCAGTCCAATGCCTGATGATGCACCAGTGATTATAACAACTTTATCCTTCATGGATTTTATTGATATTCGGTTATAAAAATAGGTAATTAACCTGAAGTAAATCGGTTTAACTCATAAAATTGTCAGCAATTCTAAAACTAAGTGGTAATTTTACAAAGCAATTGACAATTATGATCGGCACCAATCAGCCACTGGCAGACAGAATGAGACCTGCAACACTTGAGGAATATGTGGGACAGGAGCATTTAGTTGGCGAAAATTCAATCTTAAGAAAGAGCATAGAAAACGGGAACATTCCGTCTTTTATATTATGGGGCCCTCCCGGAGTTGGCAAGACTACACTTGCCCGGATAATTGCCGGAAAACTCGACAGGCCTTTTTACCAGTTGAGTGCCGTTCATGCCGGTGTGAAGGATGTTCGTGAGACTATTGAAAAAGCCCGTCAACAGCTGTTCTTTAATAAGCCTTCGCCTATATTGTTCATTGATGAGATTCATCGTTTCAATAAATCACAACAGGATTCGCTGTTAGGTTCAGTTGAACAGGGAATTGTAACCCTGATAGGCGCTACCACTGAAAATCCATCCTTTGAAGTGATCTCCCCGTTGCTTTCACGATGCCAGGTTTACATCCTTAAACCGCTTGGCGTGCAGGAGCTCACCAGGATACTGAACAGGGCACTCGCTGAAGATTATTACCTAAAACAGATGGTTGTTGAAGTGGAGGAAAACCGTGCCCTCTTTAAACTTTCGGGGGGTGATGCCCGTAAGCTGATGAATATGCTTGAACTGATCGTCAGCACTCTCGCCACAAACAATACTGGCAGAATTGTGATCACTGACAAGGCTGTAATGGAAATTGTACAGGAGAAGATTGCCATATATGATAAAAGCGGCGATCAGCACTACGATATTATTTCCGCTTTCATAAAATCGCTTCGGGGAAGTGATCCGAATGCGGCTGTATATTGGCTGGCCCGAATGGTTGAAGGCGGCGAAGATCCAAAATTCATAGCCCGGAGGATGGCTATACTGGCCGCCGAAGATATCGGGCTTGCCAATCCGAACGCCCTGCTGCTGGCAACTGCATGTTTTGAGGCGATCAACCTGATCGGCTGGCCTGAATCAAGGATTATTCTTTCTGAAACAGCCATTTACCTTGCAACCTCTCCTAAAAGCAATTCATCATACATGGCCATTGATGAGGCAATAGCCCTTGTTAAAGAAACAGGCGATCTGCCGGTACCTTTAAATATAAGGAATGCCCCGACATCGTTGATGAAAGAACTCGGCTATGGTGCAGAATACAAATACGCTCATGAATATAAGGGTAACTTCACGCAGGAAGAGTTCCTTCCTGAAGCTATCCGCAACCGTATCCTTTACAGTCCCCAGGATAATCCGCGTGAAGCTGAAATCAGGAAAAGACTGGAATCTATCTGGAAACAAAAATATAACTATTAAATAGTACACTGAATGGAAAGTCTTTCATCCATACCTCAGATCAGGCACCTGAACAGCGGAAATTTTTTTCTCATTGCAGGTCCCTGTGTTGTGGAAAGTCGTGAGATCTGTTTTGACATTGCTGAAAAGGTAAAATCAATAACAGAGAAGCTGAAGATCCCTTATATATTTAAAAGTTCCTATAAAAAAGCCAACCGTTCCAAATCCGATTCTTTTACCGGAATCGGTGATAAGGAAGGACTTGAAGTGCTTAAGGATATCAGAAAGGAGCTGGCATTACCGGTTGTAACAGATATCCATTCACCTGAGGAAGCTTATTTTGCATCGCAATTTGTGGATGTGCTGCAGATCCCGGCTTTTTTGTGCAGGCAAACCGATTTACTGGTAGCTGCAGCAAAGACCGGAAAATATGTAAACATTAAAAAAGGGCAGTTTCTTTCCCCGGAATCCATGAAATTTGCCGCTGAAAAAGTGGTTCAGGCCGGGAATAAACATGTGATGCTGACAGACAGGGGTACGATGTTCGGTTACCAGGATCTTATTGTTGACTTCAGGGGAATACCGGAAATGAAACGATTCGGATTCCCTGTTATTCTGGATATTACCCATTCGCTTCAACAACCTAATCAGAATACAGGAGTTTCAGGCGGCAGGCCTGAAATGATCGAAACGCTTGCTAAGGCAGCCATTGCAGTGGGTGCCGACGGATTGTTTCTTGAAACTCATCCCGAGCCAATGCTTGCTAAATCGGATGGTGCCAACATGCTACGACTTGATCTCCTTGAACAAATGCTCGAAAAGCTTGTAAGGATAAGGGCTACAATAATTGAAAGCGATAAATATTAAGGATGTTCTTAATTTGTTTAAAAAAAAACGCAAAGATTTTTTGTTGTTTTGTTGGAACTATTAACATTTTTTATACTTTTACTACACTTTAACCCTAACGATTAACTCATATTTACCGAAGCCTTCACCAAATGAAGGCTTCTTTTTTTTTTGTTGCTACAGGTTTTCAGGGGTTTGGGTCATTGCAGGCAATGAAAAAAAGAAGACCGATCCACCCTGTTCATTCGGTTCAAACCAGAGCTGTCCGCCCATCATTTCCGCAATTTTTCGCGCATAATACAATCCGAGGCCTGTACCACCATATTTTCTTTTGGCCGATTCATCAAGCTGGCGGAACTTCTCAAAAACAATATCCTTGAATTCTTCAGGTATGCCGATTCCGGTATCCTTTACATAAAACAACACATTCTGATGATTTTGAATGCATCCGTAGTGAATTGCACCTTCACGGGTAAACTTTACGGCATTGTCAAGCAAATGCCACAAAACCTGTTGCAGCCGGATAGGATCGGCAACAAGTGAGCCTGATTCAGTCTCGAAATTATCCAGATGAACCTGTATAAAAGGCTTATTCTTGCGTGAAAGATTGTCGATAATGGGTTCATTAAGCCTGTAAAGGAACTGGCGAATATTGATAAGCGAAGGATGCAACTGAAGATTGCCTGATTCAATTTTGGAAGTGTCAATCAGGTCCTCAATCATATTGACAAGTACCTTGTTATTTTTTATTACGTGATCATTATATTCTTTTCTCTTTTCCGGGGTAATATCATCCCTCAATAAAAGACCGGAAAAACCTGTTATAGCATTTAGCGGGGTTCGGATTTCATGACTCATATTGGCGATAAAGGCTGACTTTAACCTGTCAGATTCTTCAGCCCTGAGTTTTGCCTTTTCGAGCTCGCGGGTGCGTTCAATAACCCGTTCCTCAAGATTCTCCTTAATGCTGATAAGTTCCTTCTCTGCCCTGATCCTTTCATCCACCTCTTCAGTGAGCCTGATATTTGCTTTTTTAAGGATACGACTGTAATAAAAGCTTACGCCAAAAATAATCAGGGTAAGGGTGATGATTGAAAACATCCCTATTGTCCGGCGAATCATATCTTTTACAGCCTCCTGTCTTTGATTCCTGAGATCTTCGATTTCCTTATCCTTCATTTCCATTTTCAGCCGCAATTCAACTTCGGCAATATTATCCTGAACTTTTTGACTATAAATAGAATCATTCAGAATATGATATTCGTTGAGCTCTTCATAAGCAGTCCGGTAATCTCCAAGGCTATTAAATACCTTGGAGAGTTCAAAATGACAATCACTCTCATTTTCAGCAAGAGAGATCATCTTAGATATCCGGAGGCTTTTTTGAAGATTTTCAAGGGCAAGCTGGTAATCCCCGGTTTTCCTGTAAACGCTGCCAATACTGTAAAAACTGTATGCAATTCCGTATTTATAATTCTTTTTAAGCGAAAAGTTCAGGGCCTTGTTATAATCCTGCAGACTCCTCGGAAAGTCACCCTGTTCTTCATAAGAAGTACCCAGGTTCAGGTACATTTCGGCCATTGAAATGGTATCGTTAAGTTCCTGGTAGGATTTCAAAGCCGACAAATAATAACCGAGAGCTTCCCTGTATTTTTTCTGATCTGCAAGGATGATCCCTATATTCTGGTTAATTGACGCTTCTCCGTCCTTGTCTTTTAATATGCGGTATAAATCAAGGGCTTTCCCATAATAAATCATTGCATCGGAACCCCTTTTAAGCTCGTCATACAATACACCCGTGTTCTGATAAGCCCTTGCCAGTAACTCGTTGTCTTTATAATTAAGTGCAATTCTTGTTGCCTGGTAGTATGAGCGGAAGGCAAGATCATAAATACCCGTGTTATAACAGGCATTGCCGTATAAATTATAAGTATACCCTTTCCTTAGTGAATCACCCGTCTGGTCATATAAATAGAGCAGTTTTTCAATATCTTTTATTGAATTCTGGTACTCTTCATTGTCATAATAATAACCGGCGGAAATTTCAAGAGCTTCTGCCTGCAGTTCCGGTGCATTGTTGGCCTGGGCAAGCCTGTATGCTTCTTCGGCAAATACCAGACAGGTGTCATTGTTTGCACGGGAATAAAAAGTAGCCTTTTTAATGAGGTTTTCGATCTTTTGCTTTTCGCTGGCAAGGATGGAACGTTCACCCGACTTGTCATTAATAGTCCATCCCCTTGATAATGGCAGAAATATCAAGCCAAATAAAAGAATAAAACCGGAGAATCGTTGCTTTAACTTATTCATATCAGTCATGGACTGAACTGAATACGAAATACAGTCAAAAGGGTTATAATTTGAACTTAATAACTGATCCCGGAAAAAAGCAGCTGACCTGTAAGCCGGATTCTGTTCCCGGTAAAACCGGGCCCCTGTCATTTATCTGGTCGATCTACCCCCCGGTATCGGACGAGCAGTCCTTAGCACCGGTATACATGATCTTTCAACCCGCAAGGCAGACAGCTTATGATGTTGCCACCATAACTGGCAGGCTCTTACCCTGCCTTCTCACCCTTACTCCGGATTAACCGGAGCGGTTATTTTCTTCTCCGCTACTATGCCCTCGCGAACATCTTCCCTTTCGGAAGTGCGGTGCTCTGTGTTGTCCGGACTTTCCTCCCTTCCAATTAAATGGAAAAGCGACAGAGCGGTCGGCTACTTTTTATCCAGTATCAGATGAACCATCGTGGCTCCAAATCCATATTCTTTAAACGAAGCATCCTGGTAAATAAAGTTAGGATACTTTTCCTGAATTTCTTTACGGATTTGCATTTTGAGTGTCCCCTGTCCCAACCCGTGAATAAAGACAATCCGCTTCAGATTTTTACTTATCGCTTCTTCAATTCCCGAATGAAACCTGCTCATTTGAAGGGCAAGAATGGCACCAGGGTTAAGATTTCCTCCTTCATAATGGAGATCGATCTCAAGGGTATCCGGCTGAGACTCTTTTTTCTTAGGTTTTGCAGGACTATCAACTTTGAGTTTCTCCTGAATGATCTCTTCAGGAACATCAATTTGTACCTCACCGATCGTTTCCTCTTTATCTGATATTCCAAAGAGGACGGCCTTTTCTTCGAAATAGTCGTTTTCGCGATAATAACTTTCCTTACTGAAATTAATCAGGTTAAGATCAAGTAATTTATCAACGGGACTTTTCCGTATATACCTGCCTTTGCTGACAAACAGAATTTGTATATGCAGGTGACTGATTTTGCTCAGCAATGTCTGATCAAACGAAGCCAGGTATGTTTTTGTGTCAGGTTCAATAGTTCCGGAGCTTACAAAATACATCGACCCGCCCTCTTTCTTACCTGCAAAATAATAAAGCATATAAGGAGAATCATTAATAAGGTAGCAGGCGATATTGCTGTTAAATACCGGCCCGTTATTTTCAGCAATAAAACCAATCCAAAGTTTGGTAACAGAATCAAATGATACATTAACCGGAATCTGTGGTTTGATTTCAACTGCCTGGCGGATAGGTTTAGGTTCAGCCGGAATTAACTTTTTCAAAGGCTTCTCCGGTTCCTCTTCTTCCTCCCTTTCGGTATAATTGAAATTCCGGGCTGGCACGAGCTCTTTTGCACTTACAGGTATTTCAAAACCGTCCCCGGTTAGAACAATAATTCTGCCATTCTCATCGATCCGGTTAATTGTGCCTCCCCCGGTATCATTTAGGAAACTTACTTTGTCACCTGGTTTAAACTTCATGGTTGCCTGCTTTCTGTAATGAAAGGCAAAAATAACTATTTTTGCGGGCACTATGTCTGAAACATTGCAGGGATTTGAACATATTAATCTTAAGGAATTTCAGTATGACCTGCCTGAAAGCAGGATTGCACTTTTCCCGACTGATGAAAGGGATCATTCCAAACTCCTGGTTTTCAATAAGGATGGTGAAATATGTGAAGATATATTTTTTAATATTGATACTCATATTCCGCCGGGAACTCATTTATTTTTTAATAATTCAAAAGTAATACCGGCCCGATTGATCTTCACAAAATCTACAGGAGCCTCCATTGAACTATTCTGTCTGAAACCGGCAGAGCCTTCTGATTATGCCCTGTCGCTTTCTTCACACAGCGGCTGCAGTTGGATTTGCTTGATCGGGAATACGAAAAAGTTTAAAAGTCCCTCACTTGAATTAAAAATTCAGAACAATAATTTTCAGTTGATACTTAATGCTGAAAAGGTCACGATGCAGGGTAACGTAGCTGAAATACGATTTACATGGAATTCCGACAAGGTTAGTTTTGCAGAGATTCTGTATATGGCGGGTGCAATACCCCTGCCACCTTATATTAAAAGGCAACTGCGACCACTGGATAAAGAGCGTTACCAGACGATTTATTCCAGCCGCGAAGGTTCAGTCGCTGCACCAACCGCCGGTTTGCATTTCACTGACCGGGTGTTTTCCAAGTTAAGAGAAAAAAGCATTTCATGCCATGAAATTACCCTGCATGTAGGTGCCGGCACATTTCAACCTGTTAAATCAAATACAATCGCGGATCATGAAATGCATCCGGAGCTTTTTGAAATAACCCTTCCGGTTGTTCAGCAAATTCAGCAAATCAATCATCCTGTGGGTTGTGTTGGAACCACATCGGTAAGAACACTTGAAAGTCTTTACTGGATCGGCGTTAAGCTGATGAATAATTTGAATTCCGAAAATCTCCCTGACCTTGATCAATGGGAACCTTATGCTCTTCCCCAGGATGTCACAATTAAAGAAGCCTTCACTGCTTTATATGAATGGTTTCAGATTAAGCACATCGAAAAAACGGTGGTTTCAACCCGTATGATCATTGTACCCGGTTACCGGTTCAGGATGACCAACCTGATCGTTACGAATTTTCATCAGCCGGGCAGTACGCTTTTATTATTGGTGGCGGCTTTTTTAGGTAGATCATGGGAAGACATTTACCATTACGCCCTTGATCACAACTTTCGTTTTCTGAGTTACGGTGATAGTTCGCTCCTGTTCAGCAGGCTGTAGAATAAAGACTTTAATGAAGACAGTAGACTGTAACTAATAACCTCCAAGGAGTTGGCGGAGATATAAGACGAATCCTTCAATGTCTTCAACAGTGGTATCAAATGAAGTCATCCACCGAACTTCATTTGTATGTTCATCCCAAACATAAAAGAAGTACTTTTTCTGCAGTTTTTCAGTGATTTCCGGCGGAATTATTGCAAATACAGCGTTTGCTTCCACCTTCTGGGTGATTTTTACCTGTTGAAACGATTTCACCTTTTCAGCAAGTAGCCTGGCCATCCGGTTTGCATGGGATGCATTATCTTTCCAAAGCCCGGTATTAAGATATGTACTGAATTGTGCACCAATAAACCTCATTTTTGAAACCAGCTGCATACTCTGTTTCCTGTTATATTTGAAGTCAGCCGCCAGTTCACCATTAAAGAAAATGACCGATTCGCCCGACATCATTCCGTTTTTTGTACCTCCGAAAGAAAGGACATCAACTCCGGCTTCGGAAGTGAAACCGGAAAATGGCAAATCAAGAGTCACAGCGGCATTGGCCAGGCGGGCTCCGTCCATGTGGAGAAACATGCCAAATTCTAATGCCAGCGCTGATAATTCTTTTATTTCCCCAGGTGAATAAACAGTTCCCATTTCAGTAGGCTGACTGATCGAAATCACCTTGCACTGAACATGGTGCTCAAACCCGAAACCAATAAGTTTAGGGCGGACAAGGGCTGGTGTTAATTTTCCATCCGGAGTGGGAATGGCAATGAGCTTACAGTTTGTGAATTTTTCCGGTGCCCCGCATTCATCAGTGTTGATGTGGGCTGTTTCAGCGCAAATAACCGCATTAAACGACCGCGTAAGCGATGTCAGGCTGAGAACGTTTGCTCCGGTTCCTGTTAGCACAAAATATGCTTCAATTTTCTCACCAAAATGTTTTTTCAGGGCATTTACGGCTTCGGTTGTATAAATATCATCACCGTATGCCACTACATGTCCTTTGTTTGCATTGGCTATGGATTCGAGCAGAAGTGGGTGGATTCCGGCATTATTATCACTTGCAAATCCGCGGGATGGTGTATCATTCATTGTGTTCAGAAATATGGACGGAAAAATAGAAAAAATTACGTAAAGCTGTACCAGTAAATGTAAACATAAAGATTATTGTGCGGTTTATTACTTTTGTCGTACATAATTACTTTAATTCCATATTTTTCTATAGTTTAGAAGACTTGTTTAAATACGCAAACAGCCGCAAAATGAGCAAACCCATTTTTCTTTTATTTATCCTTATTTCTGTTCCATCCCTGTTGCTTGCACAGAAATCCGAAGGAGGAAAACCCTATTCTTTCAAAATGTCTGTGCTTAAAAGCACAGAAATCCCTTCTGTAAGTCTGAAGGCGCTGGATATGGAAACTCTTACCAGTAATAATGCAGCTCAGACTGAACCTGTACCTTACGGTATTTTTACCGACACCCTGCTGGATGTAAAATCAGCTGGTAAAAAAGATATCATTACAGGACATGGAACAATCTGGAGGTTAGAAATCAGCAGTCCCAATGCCAGGTCACTTCAGGTTTACTTTTCGAAATATGTGATTCCTGAAGGAGCTTCACTTTTTATTTACAATAACCGGAATCAAAATATAAAGGGTGCGTTCACCAAAAAGAACATGCAACCCGGTTCGGTTTTGATGTTGGCTGATTTTGAAGGCAATAATGTCACAATTGAATATTTCGAACCTCAACAGACAGAATTTGAAGGAAAATTGGTGATAGGGTCAATTGGACAGGCCTTTGGGGATGTGCTCCAATCAGAGAGCGGAACTTCAGGATTCATTAACATTAATTGCCCGATTGGAAAGAATGTCCAGCTCGATAAACATTCGGTGGCCAAGATGTCTTTCCGTTCAGGGCAGTACCAGGTAACCTGCTCAGGAGGTCTGATTAACAATACACGCAACGATGGAATGCCTTATTTTATTACTGCCAATCATTGCATGACTACCCAGGACGAAGCATCCACACTAGTTACTTATTATAATTACGAGATAGCGGGTTGCAACGGTACACAGCTAAATTCTCCAAGCCTTTCAGGTGCATCCTTATTATATACCTATCAGCCATCCGATTTTACCCTTGTCAGGCTTAACGAAATTCCTACAGCCGAGTATCAGCCTTATTATGCCGGGTGGGATGCCAGGGATAATCCAACGGACAGCGTAACAGCAATTCATGTTCCATATGGAAACACTAAAAAAATATCACTCGATTATGACAGCATTATTTCGAATGATATTTCTGTTACATGGGATGACGACAGCCGTTCACCCCGGCTGAGCCACTGGGTTATTGGATTCGATGAAGGAAGCACGAGCCAGGGATCATCAGGATCTCCGCTATTTAATAAGAAACATCAGATCATTGGCCAGTTACACGGCGGTGATGATATTCAGGCGTACTATGGTAAATTCAGTTACAGTTATTCGCATAAAGCAACGGGGTTTCTTGCCGTTTCACATTACCTCGATCCTGACAGCAGCGGTATCCTGGCAATTAACGGGTATTACCCGTCAGAAAATATCCCGGATGCCTTTTTTACATCGGAATTTGAACAGGTTTGTCATAACACTCCCATACAACTTGATGATCATTCTGTATTTGAACCATATGATCGGCAATGGAAAATTACACCGGCTACCTTTAATTTTGTGGAGAGTACTTCAGAATCTTCAGAACATCCGATAATAGAATTTCTGCAGGATACCGTGTACAATGTAACACTTAATCTTAGTCGCAATGACTCGGTTCTTTCAGAGGAATCCCTTGACATAACTTCAGGCGATTCAATAAATGTTACTGTTAAGGCCAGTCAATCAGGGAATATCTGCGATTGTGACTTCAACAGTATTCAATTATCGGCTGAAGGCGCTGATGCTTATACATGGACTGTTGAAAATAACAGTCTGGACAAGGTGGAATTCACGAATTCAAACGGTAAATCCACCGTTTTAAAAAGGAAACCCGAATTTAAGGCAAGTTCAGATTATATTGTTGAGTTCCGAGTAACCGGTCAACAGGCTTCATGCCTTAATTCACAGGTTCTCAGTTATAAACTGATCAAACCCGATAATGATGATATAGAGAACGCTGCTTTGCTCATTTACGGCAAAAGTGAAAGTTTTGATAACATATGCGCCTCGGTGCAGTCTAATGAACCCATACCACCTCATACGGATTGCGTATCGCAGAAGTCATGGTGTGATGAATACGGCAACGGTGAAAATATTGTTGAGAACAGTGTGTGGTTTAAATTTATCGCCGGAACCACAGGAAGAGTGACAATTTCATCATCAGGTTTTGATAATGAGCTGGCACTTTATGCAGCAGATTCAGCAGCAGCTATATTGAACGGAAATTATACCCTCATTGGGGCAAGTGATGACAGGAGCGATTCGGATTATAGACCAATGCTCACTTCAGCAACAGTTGTTCCCGGTAAGACATACTGGGTTCAGGTTGACGGAAGTGGTGGCGGACTTGAAGATCTTTTTACTGTAACACTGACATCAGTCTTACCCACAGCAAGTGAACAGGTATCTTCAGAAGTGACAATAGTATATCCACAACCGGCATCGGATATGGTTTACATACAAAACAGCCGCTGGACTGAACACGAAGCCAGGGTTGTTGTTTATAACACTTCCGGAGCCTGTATTCAGGATGAACATAAGAGTGTGAATACAAATGGTATTACATTGAATACCTCAGCATGGCAACCCGGAATTTATATTGCCGCAATAACTGTGGGAGGTGAACAGTTTATTACAAGGATAGCTAAAAAGTAACCTAAAGGATGTCGGAAAAGGAGAATTTATTCGGGAAAACAATCGGGGAAATCAAAGAGATCACAGAAGCAGGCAATCTTCCCGGATATGCTGTAAAACAAATAACAGACTGGTTATATAAAAAAGGTGTTTCTTCTATCGAAGAAATGACCAATCTTCCCAAGGTTGTTCGTGAACACCTGGGTTCAAAGTATTATATCGGACTTAAGCCACCTGCAAAACACCAGTTGTCATCTGACGGTACAAAAAAATACCTGTTTGAAGTAAAGTCAAGAAAATTTGTTGAAGCTGTATTTATACCGGAACCGGACCGGGCGACACTTTGTCTTTCATCGCAGATTGGCTGCAAAATGGGTTGTGCCTTTTGCATGACTGCAAGACAGGGATTCCAGGGGAACCTGACTCCGGGTGATATCCTTAACCAGGTTATGGCATTGCCCGAAAGAGAACAGTTATCGAATTACGTTTTTATGGGTATGGGCGAACCCCTTGCCAATACTGAAAACCTGCTGAAAAGCCTTGAAATTATGACATCATCCTATGGCCTGGGATTGAGTCCTTCACGAATAACCGTTTCAACAATTGGTATTATACCCGGTCTTGAACAGGTTATTGATAACAGCAAATGTCATATTGCAATTAGTCTTCATTCTCCTTTTGACGAAGAAAGACAGCAACTGATGCCGGTTCAGAAGATATTTCCTGTAACCAGGGTAATTGATACCCTGAAAAGAAAGACTTTTGACCGGCAAAGGCGAATTTCTTTCGAATACATTATGTTTAAAGGTATAAATGACACGGCACGCCATATAAATGGTTTGACCCGGTTATTGAACGGTCTCAGGTGCAGGATCAACCTGATCCGGTATCATTCCATTCCCGATGCCCCGTTTGAAGCTTCGGATGAAAATACAATACAATGGTTTAAAGAGAGGCTTAATGAAAAGGGTATCCTTACAACAATACGGGCATCAAGGGGAAAAGACATTTTTGCTGCATGCGGCATGTTGTCCACCAGTCACCAGGCGGCTGAAAATCTATAATACTCCTGCTTCCTTCTTTTTCTTAACCAGTTCGGCAGCTTCTTTAACAGGAATTTTTTTACCTTCACAATAAGCTACAACGAATGCTTTTTTGATATTCATTTCGATCCGGGTGGCTTCAGCTTCTTCAAATGTATTATAGATACCTACAGAGTACTTATACCAATTTTCCTCATAGATCAGATCAATAGGAAGAGATCCCTTGTAAAAAAGGTTGAGGTATTCCTGGCTCAAGGGCTGTGTGTGGGCTGCAATCTGTACTTTAAAGAAAACCTTTTTCAGCAAAGAAGAGTCAACAGGAGCTGTTTTATCGACAGTTGCAAATATATCCTTGGCCGGTTCGTGAATGATGGGATTCTTCATGAGTTTTACAATCTCTTCCAATGATTTGTCATCATCCCAACCATAATTATATTCAACCGGGTAATCCATGCAAATCTGAAGCGATCTTCCCTGATCACGCACTGCGAGCATTTCACCTTCAAGCGCGTCTTCCATGATTTCCCGCGAATATTCATAAAGATCACTCTCCTGAACCTGTGTACGCCTGATAAGAGAACGGTTGTAATTTTTAAGCGCACTGCCTGCATAGTACCTGGCCTTGTCCATGCCGGATGCCCTGTGATTGTTGCGGCTCATTTTCTGCCAGAAAGCATCGTTCTTATACTTAAATACGGTAAATACAATCTCACAGGCTTCCTTTGAGGTTTCTGAGCTTTCATACAATTTTTTGAGTGAAGCTTTATAGGCATCGGAAAAACGGTCATTCTTTTCCTTCTCAGTAAGCTTATCATACATATCATTGGCCTGCTGTAACATAAGCTGCGCATCATTAACCAATTTTGCCGCTCTCTCCAGCTTTTTTATTTCGATACCGTCAAACTTAATATTAAGCTCCTTAGTGAACATGACTGAAGGACTCTGAGCTATGCCTGAAACCAGGAACATCAGGAATAGACCCATGAAACAAAAATATCTGACAATGAACATACTTTCTGATTATCGATTTAAATTGTTAAACTTGTCGGGTTCGATGTTGTATACGTGGTACCGACTGAAAAGTTAAAATGATTACTTTTACTATCACACACATTTCAATATGAAATATTCCATTTTAATTTCGTTTTTATTACTGAATTTCGCGGTTGTAAACGCACAGAAAATTTATTCTCTTTCAGGTGGCGAGATGATGTTTCAGTTTTCGGAGATTCAAACTGAACATGACAATATCAACAGCCGGTTACGTTTTACAACGGCATTCCATTTTGGAGAGTATCTGCATCTGGATATCACCAACAATTTCGGGTTATTTTCTGGTATTGGATTGCGAAATGTAGGTTTCATCACGGATGAAAATGATGTGAAAACGAAATACAGGTCCTACAACCTGGGAGTTCCACTAGCACTTAAAGCAGGATCTTTCAGGAAAGATGTGTATTTTTTCGGAGGTGCTGAATACGAATGGATGATCAATTTCAAGCAAAAAACTTTCCGGGATGGCGGAAAGTATAAGTTTTCAAGCTGGTTCAGCCGGCGTACCCCTTCCTTCGTCCCTTCGGTATTTGCAGGAATTCAGTTTCCCGGCGGCATTCAGCTTAAAGCAAAATATTACCTTAATGATTTTCTGAATCATGAATATAAAGGAAAGGACATATACAATGACTATACCCGTTTCAAAAAGACCCAGGTATGGTATATATCCATATCTTACCTTATTAAAAATAAAAAAGAATCCGGAAAGAACAGGGATTCCGGACCTGTAGAAATTGCATGTGCAGAAAACCTGTGAACGTTAGTCCTCCTGCTCAAGCAGCCATTTGATTGCCTCGTCGTTCTTAGCGAAAGCCTTACCTTTGCCTCCGCGGTTATATACAACCGTTTCAGTGAATTTATTCATTTCGAGCTGTTGAATTTGTTCATCCACAAAAGCAACCGAAATGTTTTTTGGAGCAAGTTCAATTAGTTTTTCACCAAGAATATACATATCAATAGCTGAGATATCATTTTTAAAATTCTCATTGATAAGTATTCTCTTGTACTTTTTTGCTTCACATTCGTCGAAAATATCCTGCCAGAACATCAGTGAAACTTCAAGTGAGTCTTTTTCACCTGAAACTAATGCAAACAGGTATTTTTCGTGATAGTCATAATGAATGTTGTAAGGTTTTTCCTGCACCATGATAGGTTTAATTATGTGGGATTAATCAAAATTATAAATAAATATTGAAATACTGCCGTGTTATTTGATGTTCCTTTGTACCAATGTATCTCATTTTCAGCTCGCATTTTTAATTACATTTGTATGCTGACTAAGATTCAGACTTATGAAGGTGGCGGTCATAATTTCTATTGTCTTTCAATTACTTGCTGCAATTTATGCGTTAAGCCTGACTCGTTATACGAAGTTTAACATCAGTTGGGTTCTTATTTCAGTTGCCTTTCTGCTGATTGCTGTGAGAGGAATTCTGGATCTTGTTCCTTTTTATTATAAGGATCTTCAGACGGAACTGTATCTTATCGATCGCCTGCTTGAAATTGCCATTGCCGTATTATTGCTCCTTGGTGTGATCTTTATAAGGAGGTTGTTCAAGTTTTTAAAAAGAATTGACGAATTCAGGCGTGATTCGGAAAACAAGGTCCTCCAGGCGATTATGCAGACTGAGGAAAAAGAAAGAAGGCAGTTGGCGAAGGACTTACACGACGGCATAGGGCCTTTGCTGTCGAATATTAAAATGTCCGTGTCGGCGCTTGATAAATCGCAAATGACACCTTTCAACCAGACGGTTGTTGATAATATCAGTAACCTGATCAACGAGTCAATTACTTCCTTAAAGCTTACGTCGAACAGCCTGAGCCCGCATATCCTTGACAGTTTCGGGTTAGCCAGCGCTGTAAATGCATTTGCTGAAAATTTCAAACACCTGGGAAAAATTGATATCAGCTTCAGTAATAACATTGAGGACTTCCGGTTTGAAACTCCTGTAGAGACGAATTTATACAGGATCATTTGCGAACTTATTCACAATACAATTAAACACGCCAGTGCCTGTAATGTATCTTTATTGATCCATTACCATGAAAGCAAACTCATCGTGCAGTATTTTGATGACGGTGTCGGATTTGACCCGGATGATTCCGGTAATGGTAATATTAATGGAATGGGAATTTCAAACATGCATTCACGGCTCAAAGCGCTGAACGGTGAAATTGAGATCCGCAGGATCCTTCCCAGGGGCATGATGACCAGTATAACCCTGAAAACAAAACCTAAAAATCCTCCGCATGCAAAAGCTTAACATCCTGATTGTAGATGATCATAAATTATTTCGTGAGGGACTGAAACTGTTATTATCAAATCTTGATGAAATCGGCGAAGTGTGGGAAGCTTCTGACGGGGATATCTTTCTGAATATGATCAGGAACTGTTCGCCTGACCTTGTTCTTATGGACATAGAAATGCCTAAGGTAAACGGCATTGAAGCAACTGCAAAGGCTTTGGAAATCAATCCTGATTTAAAAATTATGGCTTTGTCGATGTATGGCGATGAAGAGTATTTTCAGAAAATGATTGATGCGGGAGTATGCGGATTTTTACTAAAAAATTCCGAGTTTTCCGAAGTAAAAAGAGCCATAACCACGGCTGCACAGGGCAATAATTATTTTACGGAAGAGATTTTATACAGGCTTGTAAACCGGTTCAAATCAAAGGCCCCGCAAACTGAACCTACTGTTGCTCTTTCCGACAGGGAAATTGAGGTTCTTCAGCTTATCTGCAAAGGATTATCCAACCAGGAAATCGCTGAGAAGCTTTTCATAAGCAAAAGAACAGTGGATCATCACAGGGCAAGCCTTCTTACAAAAACTGAAACAAGGAACACAGCAAGTCTGGTCATTTATGCGATCAAGCATAAAATGATTGAGATCTGATCATTATTTCAAAGCTCTGTACAAAATCTCAGCCGGATGCAGTGCTTCAGTCCCCGTACCATCAATAATTTGCTGGCGGCAACTGGTTCCTGATGCGCAGATCAGTGTACCGGGTTCCGCATTTCTGACAGCAGGGAACAAAACAAGCTCCCCTATTTTCATTGAAACATCATAGTGTTTCTTTTCATAGCCAAAGGCGCCTGCCATACCGCAACAACCCGACTTGATCTCTTCCACACTGTAATTTTCAGGAATAGTCAGCATTGTTTTCAATGTCGCCGTTGTGGCAATTGCTTTTTGCTGGCAATGTCCGTGCAGTTTAATATGCTGTTTCTCTGATGTAAATAAGGACCGGTCAATTCTTCCTGCTTCAAATTCACGCGAAATGAATTCATCCAACGTGTAGCAGTTGGATGCTACCTGTCGTGCCCTGCTCCTGTAGTTTTCCCTGACAAGTTCAGGATACTCATCGCGGAATGCAAGAATTGCAGAAGGCTCAATACCTACCAGGACATGACCCGGATCAATGACCTTACTGTAAACATCTATATTATATTCCGCAATACGTCGGGCTTTCCTTAAAAGTCCCTTTGATAGAAATGTTCTTCCGCTTTCCCTTGATGATAATACGTTCACCCTGTAATTAAGCTTTTTCAGCAGTTTAATTGCAGCCATGCCGATTTCCGCATCGAGGTAATTGGTGAACTCATCCATGAACAGGTATAATTCAGGACTCCCCTCGGCCGGTGTCACTCCGTTTTTCAGATAGTTGTTTTCCTTCAGCCAATGTTCAAAACTCTTTGGCGACAAGAGCGGAACAGTGCGTTTCGCTGAAAATCCGAGAACTCCTTTCACCATGCCGCTGATAAGATTGCTTTTCAACAGGCTGTTATAGAGCCAGGGAAAGTTGCTGTTTATTTTATGAATCCTGGCGATGTTGGCAATCATCCAGGTTGTAAGTGATATGCCCCGTTTGTCGTGGTAATGCTGAAGGAATTCTGCCTTCAGTTTTGCCATGTCCACATTGGAAGGACATTCTGATTTGCAGCCCTTGCATGAAAGACAGAGATCAAGAACGTCATACACAGCGCCGAGAGACATCTTATTGTCGGATGAAGGATTAAGCAGGTATTCCCTAAGTGCATTGGCTCTTGCTCTTGTGGTGGTATCCTCATCACGTGTGGCCATGTAACTTGGACACATTGTACCGCCCATTAAATGTGATTTACGGCAATCCCCGGATCCATTGCACTGTTCTACATGACGGACAAATCCAAGCGTGGATGAATGGTCAAAAAATGTTTTGAAATGTACGGCGCTTTTGGCAACATCTCTTGTCCGAAGGAAAGAATCCATTTTCGGAGTGTCGGTAATTTTACCCTTGTTGAAAACGCCATTCGGATCCCAGGTTTTCTTAACCTGCTTCATCAGTTCAAAATTCGATTGTCCGACGATTACAGGGATAAATTCACCCCTCAGTCTTCCGTCGCCATGTTCACCGCTTAAAGAGCCCCTGTATTTTTTAACCAGGTGGGCTACATCGGATGCAACTTTGCGGAACATTTCAACTCCCTTCGGATCTTTCAGATCGATTACAGGGCGCATATGCAATTCCCCGGTGGCGGCATGAGCATGATAAACACAGCTGAGGCCGTACTTGGAAAGCAATCCCTTCATATCGCGGATATAGCCGGGAAGTGAATCAGGCCGAACAGCAGTATCTTCAACAAGAGACACCGGCTTGGCATCCCCCGGGATATTGGAAAGCACACCAAGGCCCGATTTTCTAAGAGCCCAAACCTTATTTATATCATCACCGGTAATAAGCGGGAAATGATAACCCAGGCCTGCCTTCTTCAATTCAGCCTCCAGGGCTGCCGCATGCTGTTTTATTTCATCAAGGGTTGGCCTGGCCCATTCAACAATAAGGATAGCACCCGGATCGCCCTGTACAAAAAACCTGTTCTTTCTTTGCGATATGTTTGATTTCGTGCATTCGAGTATGGTACTGTCCATTAACTCAATCGCACCCGGGTTGTGTTTCAGGCAAACCAGGTTGGCTTCGAGTGCTTCTTCAAGTGTATTGAAATGCACACAAAGCAATCCCTTAGTTTTGGGAGGTGCAGGAATAAGATTCAGTTTGATTTCGGTAACAAAAAGAAGCGTTCCTTCAGAACCGGCAATGAGCCTGGAGAAGTTAAAATCCGGGCCACCCGTGGTAAAGGGACTGCATTGAAGTAACAGGTCAAGGGCATAACCCGTGTTTCTGCGTTTTATAAGCGGATCGGGGTAGCCATTAATGATTTCAGTTTGATTTTTCGGGTTGCTTAATATATCATGAATATTACGGTACAGATCATTTTCAAGTCGCTTACCTGAAAGATGCTGGTTAAAAGCCGCGTCATTCATTGAATTGAACACCACTTCTTCACCATTACTCAGGAAACCTCTTACTTCAAGCAGGTGATCCCTTGTACTGCCATAAATCAGTGAATGAGCTCCGCAGGCGTTGTTGCCTACCATACCCCCGATCATGCATCGATTGGAAGTGGATGTTTCAGGTCCGAAAAAAAGATTATCGGATTGAAGTTTGAGGTTCAGTTCATCAAGCACAATGCCGGGTTGAAGCCTGACCCACGATTCACTTTTGTTAATTTCCCTTATTTCATTGAAATATCTCGAAACATCTACAACTATGCCGTTTCCTACCACCTGTCCTGCCAGTGAGGTTCCGGCTGTTCTTGGGATCAGGGTGGTTCTGTTTTCTGCAGCAAACAGGATCAGTTTTCTGATGTCTTCGTCGTTTGCAGGTCTGGCAACAGCCAGGGGCATTTCACGATAAGCAGAGGCATCGGTTGCATATAACAGTCTGTATTTTGTATCGGTGTAAAGGTCACCTTTAATATCTTTTCCGAAAGCGCTGAGATTTTTGCTTAAAGTAGCCATTGTAAACCGTTCTTTTTATGCGTTAAAAATACAAAACTAATGAAATACAATTCAATTTTAATGTGCCGGTAATCGGAACATATTGACATTTGTCAAAGTACTGATAAAAAAATAACAATATCTTGCCGCTAATTTTGTAGGATGCAACAAAATATCTTTCCTTTGCTGCAAAATCACGATTTTTAGTTAACTTTAGTCTGACCGGTTGAATACAATAATAACTGATTATATATGAAGCTTATAGATCAAATAAAGGAAAACGCCAAAAAGAATAAACAACGGATCGTTTTACCTGAAAGTTATGAAGAAAGGACCCTCAAAGCCGCTGACGAGATTCTCGGAAACGGAATAGCAGACATTATTTTAATTGGGACACGGGAATCCATTCAGGCAAGTTCCAAAAAGTATAATCTTGTCAACCTGGATAAGGCAACTATTATCGATGCAGACCGTTACGAGAAGATTGAGGCATATGCCAACATGATGGTCGAGTTACGCAAGTCAAAGGGATTAACAAAGGACGAAGCATTACAGTTACTGAAGAATCCTTTGTACCTGGCAACAGTAATGATTAAATACGGCGATGCAGACGGTGAAGTAGCCGGCGCTGACAATGCAACCGGTGATGTGTTGCGTCCTGCTTTTCAGTATGTTAAAACCCTTCCGGGAATCAGTGTTGTGTCCGGTGCGTTTCTTATGTTTTTGCAGGACAAAAACTATGGTGAGAACGGTCTTATGGTTTTTGCCGATTGTGCCGTACATCCGAACCCCACTGATAAAGAACTTGCTGAAATTGCTGTTGCCACTGCCAAAACAACAAGGGCAATTGCTCAGATAGAACCCCGTGTCGCCATGCTGAGCTTCTCAACAAAAGGCAGTGCCAAACATGAAATGGTTGATAAAGTTATAAGTGCCACAGCCATTGCAAAGCAGATGAATCCGTCACTTAAGATTGACGGTGAACTACAGGCAGATGCGGCCATTGTGGAATCTGTAGGTTTAAAAAAGGCCCCGGGAAGCGAAATAGCCGGTAAGGCCAATGTACTGATATTCCCCACTCTCGAAACAGGAAATATCTGTTATAAGCTTGTTCAGCGGCTTGGCCACGCTGAAGCCATTGGCCCCGTGCTTCAGGGTATGGCTGCCCCGATAAACGACCTTTCGAGAGGTTGTTCAGTAGGTGATATTGTTGATCTGATAGCTATTACGGCTAATCAGGCAATCGATTCAAAGTAAAAATATTATTTCAAAATCAGATATGGCAGAACTTATTGTTGAATCAATTGAGAATTTCGGGCTCAGGCAAAAGGCACCGTCACGCACACTTTTCTCAAAGGTTGGAATTGTAGGATGCGGATCAGTGGGACAGAGCATTGCATTGATGATCAGTCAGAAAGAGCTTGAAGTAGTTTTTATTGAGCTTTCGGAAGAAAAGGTCAGCCTCGCCTTCAGGATGATGGAAGAGGAGCTTGATAACATGATTGGCCGGTGGGGAATGACACCCAGCGAAAAAAGAGCCATCTTATCAAGAATTAGCGGATATGTGGGTTATGAAAATCTGAAGGGCTGTGACCTTGTTATCGAGGTCATCCGGTCGAAAATCCGTGAACAACGGGTTACATGCCGGAAAGAGGTTTTCAAGAACATTGAAAAGTACGTATCACCCGATACAATAATTGCAACGAATTCAACCACGATAGCCATTACAGAGCTTTCATCCGATCTCGAACATAAGGAAAGATGTGTAAGCCTTCATTTCATCACAAGCGCACCCGGGGCAAAAATGGCCGAGGTAGTCAGAAGCCTGTATACATCTGATGAAGTGTTTGATAAGGTGAGCAAGTTCATCACAATGATCGGCAAAACCATGGTGCAGGTTCAGGAATCCCCCGGGCTTATAAGCATAAGGCTTTTTGTTACCATGGTAAATGAAGCCTGTGAGATTATGATGGAAGGCGTTGGTAATCTTTCCGATATTGATGATACAATGAGAAACGGACTGGGTCTGTCAATGGGACCTTTTGAACTTGCCGATAAGATTGGTCTTGATAAGGTTGAGCGCTGGATGGATAATTTATACGGCGAATTCGGCGATATCAAATATAAGGCCTCACCTATTCTTAAGCGTCATGTACGGGCTCATCAATACGGACGGGCTACCGGTAAGGGTTTTTACAGCTATGATGCATCCGGTAAAAAAATTGGTTAATATTTCAGATCTCAATAAATAAACAGCATGAAGGTATTGGTTTTAAACTGTGGCAGCTCCTCAATAAAGTTCCAGCTTTTCGACATGAATAAGAAAACAATCATGGCGAAGGGGGTTGCTGAAAAAGTAGGTTTAAAGGGTTCGTTCGTTAAGCTTGAAAAAGAAAATGGCGACAAAGTGAGATTCGACGGCGAAATCCTCGATCACCAGGGTGGTATTGAATATATCCTGGGAATCATTACAAGCAAAAAGCATGGTTGCATTAAAAGCCTGGATGAAATTGATGCCGTTGGACACAGGGTGGTAAACGGAGGTGAAAAATTCAACAAGAGCGTTCTCATCGATGATGAAGTTCAGGCAGCTGTTGAAAAGTACATTGACCTTGCTCCGTTACATAATCCGGCCAACTTAAAAGGAGTGTATGCCATTAAACTCCTGATGCCCGGGAAACCGCAGGTAGGTGTTTTCGATACCGCTTTTCACCAGACGCTTCCTAAAAAAGCGTTCATGTATGCCATCCCTTATTCGCTTTATAAAAAATACGGCATCAGGAAATACGGGTATCATGGCACGAGTCATTATTATATAAGCAAACGTGCCTGTGAGATTCTGAATGTAGATATCAAAAAGCAGCGTATCATAACCATTCACCTTGGAAACGGGGCTTCGATGGCTGCAGTGAAATACGGAGAATCGGTTGATACATCGATGGGTTTCACTCCTGTAGAAGGACTGATTATGGGTACCCGCTCCGGGGACCTGGATATAGGTGTAATGACTTATATAATGGATAAAGAGGAAATAGGTATATCCCAGATTGGTACCCTTGTTAATAAACAAAGCGGTATGCTGGGAATTACAGGTATTTCATCGGATATGCGCGAAATTGAGGATGCTGCTTTCAAGGATAAGAACGAAAGAGCTATTCTGGGGCTCGACATGTATCATTACAGGGTAAAGAAATATATCGGTGCATTTGCTGCAGCAATGGGCGGTGTGGATATTGTTGTTTTAGCCGGAGGTATTGGTGAAAACGGTCCCGAGACCCGTGAAGCGGTTTGCGAGGATATGGAATTCCTGGGCATGGAGCTTGACCTTTCAAAGAATAATGGCCTCAGGTCAAAAGAAGCCGTTATCAGTAAGGATTCATCAAAGGTTACGATTATGGTTGTTCCTACAAATGAAGAGCTTGTTATTGCTGAAGACACAGTAAGGATCATCGGCGAACAGAAGAAGAAATAAGATTATGATTTTGAAAAATCTTGAGCAGTTGCTGGAGCAGGCTGAAAAAAAAGGCCGAAAAAGACTTGTTGTTGCTGCCGCTCAGGATGAGGATGTATTGCTGGCTGTGAAAGCAGCCGTTGAAAAAAAACTGGTAGAGCCCGTTTTAGTTGGCAACAGGGATGAAATTATTTCCATTTTGAAGGCAATCGGTCTGGATTCCTCTTCATTTCAGATCCTGCATGAACCCGACAAAAACCTGGCCTGCCAGTTGGCTGTTCAGTTAATAAGGCAGGGCAATGGAGATATCCTCATGAAAGGTATAGTGACGACCGGAATGCTGGTTAAAGCCATTCTTGATAAAGAAAAAGGATTACTGAAGGGAATGCTCCTGAGCCATGTAGCCTTCTTTCAATCGAAGTATTACCCGAAAGTGATTTGTGTTACTGACGCTGCATTGAACATTGCACCAAATGTAAATGAGAAAGCAGCGATAATCAGGAATGCCGTTTCCGTCTGCCATAAGATCGGTATCGAAAAACCACTCGTGGCTGTTCTGGCGGCTGTGGAAACTGTGAATCCAAAAATGGAGGCAACCGTTCATGCGGAGATCCTTACGGGTATGCAAAAACAAAGCCAGATCGAAGGATGTATAGTTGAGGGTCCGCTTGCACTTGACAATGCCGTATCCGAAGAAGCGGCACATCATAAAGGATTGACATCAGATGTGGCCGGACATGCCGACGTACTGCTGGTTCCGGATCTTAATTCGGGAAACATACTGTATAAATCACTTAATTTTCTCGGAGGTGCAGTTTGTGCAGCCGTTGTGGCAGGAGCTGCCGTTCCGGTTGTTCTTACCTCTAGGGCTGACGAAGACAGGAGTAAATTTTTGTCCATTGCCCTGGCAGTTGCTTTATCTTAAATTTATAGAATCTATCTGCTATGAATCATAAAATACTGGCCATCAACCCCGGATCAACATCCACAAAGATTGCTGTATACCACAATGCGAAGCCAATCTTCCTGAAAAGTATCATACACGATCCACAGCAACTAAAACAGTACAAAAGGATCAGTGACCAGTATGAATTCAGAAAATCAATTGTTCTTGATGAACTCAGGGCATCTCAACTGAATATTGACATGATTGAGGTCATTGTCGGTCGAGGCGGACTGGTAAGGCCGATTGAATCGGGCGTGTATTATGTAAATGAGAGGCTTCGGCAGGATTTGCTCGAAGGTGTCATGGGCGAACATGCCAGCAACCTTGGAGGTCTTATTGCTTATGATATAGCAAAGGACCTTCCGAAATGCAGGGCATTTATAGCTGACCCTGTCGTTGTTGACGAATTGCAGGATGTGGCAAGGATTGCCGGTCACCCGATGTTTCAGCGGTATTCCATTTTTCATGCGTTGAATCAGAAGGCAACTGCCCGGGCGTATTCACGGCTTATGAACCGTAAATACGAAGAGCTCAATATTGTAATTGCCCATTTAGGCGGGGGTATTTCAGTAGGCGCACACAGGAAAGGAAAAGTGATCGATGTAAACCAGGCGCTTGACGGGGAAGGTCCTTTTTCACCTGAACGCTCGGGAACTTTGCCATCCGGAGCACTTGCCAAACTATGCTTCAGCGGGAAATATAACCTGGAACAGATTAAAAAAATGATAACCGGTGAAGGCGGTTATGTGGCTTATATGGGTACCAACAGTGCTTATGAAGTTGAATTGCTCGCACAGGATGGTGATGATAAAGCAAGGCTCATACAGGATGCCATGTCTTACCAGATCGGAAAAGAAATTGCCTCGATGTGTGCCGTATTACACGGAGATGTAGACGCCATCATTCTTACAGGCGGTATTTCTCACAATCCGATGGTCGTGGAGTACATCAAAAAAATGGTTTCTTTCATAGCTCCGGTAGTGATTTACCCAGGAGAAGATGAAATGCATGCCCTTGCCATGAACGGGCTTATGGTGCTCAAAGGGGAAATAAAGCCAAGGGAATATGATGAATCAACCATGGTGAACGTTCAGCTTCCCTGCTGGGAACCCAGGGACCAGGAGAAGGATGAAATGATGAAGAGCATGGATGAATAATCACGGGTTAGTCAGTGAAACAGGAATTATTTTACCCCGCATAAACTTATGGGCAGTAAGGGCAAAATGGCCAACGAACTCTGCCATTTCGTTTGATTTCAAAGGTGCTTTATAACCGGGAAATGCCGCACTAAGCATTTCAGTCTGCACCGAACCCAGTGCCAGACAATTAAATACAATATTTTTTGAACCGAATTCCTCGTCGAGGCATTCAGTTAGATTGGCCAGTGCTGCTTTGGAGGCACTATACCACGATAGTCCTGCAAATTTTTTACTCCCCTGGTATCCGCCCATGCTACTGATATTCACCACATGAGTGGTTGATTTAATTCCCATGTACGGAAGGAAATACCTGATAAGCATTGCCGGAGCATAGCAATTTATGCGAAACATCTCCCCTGCCTCATCAAGTGAAATTTCCGAAAATGGTTTATTTATTAAAAATCCGGCATTGTTTATGAGGATATCCAGGTGAAAACCTGAAGCAGGTATTTTTCCTTTAAGGGTGGCCGGGTCATTTATAAATTGGTCAAGATCAATGGCAACCGGATGAACCACCGATGTTTTATTCAGTCCTGCGCATTCAGTGGCCAGACGGCCGAGTGCGGCCTTATTGCGTGAAAGCGCAAATACATTCATATCGGGCTGTCGGGCAAAATATTTAACTGTTTCAAAGCCTATACCCCGGCTGGCCCCGGTAATCATAACATTCATGTGCAGATGTGTATATGAATTTGTAATTTTAGCCGTTTTATTATTTCTAAATATAGAAAAGATTATGATCAAGAAA
Organism: Bacteroidales bacterium; assembly: GCA_035299085.1. Taxonomy (NCBI): domain Bacteria; kingdom Pseudomonadati; phylum Bacteroidota; class Bacteroidia; order Bacteroidales; species Bacteroidales bacterium. The sequence goes on from DATGXG010000013.1 coordinate 70,541, forward strand.
CAACTGGTTTTTATTTTCAGTTTCATTTTGCTTTCACTTACAGCTTTCTCACAGGTAGAAGAAAGGGTTATTCCTGATGAAAATGAGAACAGGGAAACGATTCCTTTTAGTAAGAGGTTAGTCGCGGATATTGATTTTGGATTAAGCTTTGGAAGCATAACTTATATCAAACTGGCACCTGACATCGGTTACCGATTTACCGACAGGTTTAAGGCCGGACTGGGACCCATTTATATATATGAAAGACAGAAACTTTATGATCAGTTTAATAATTACTATAAATGGGAGACTTCAATTTATGGAGGAAAGATTTTTGGTTCGTTTACTTTTTATAAAGGGGCCGAAAGAGGGAACAGATTTGGAATCGGAGATCTGATGGTGCATGCCGAAAATGAAGTTGTAAATGTTGAGAGATGGGATAAGTATAACAACCGGATTTGGATTGACAATATATTGCTTGGCCCGGGAATGTATCAGCCTCTTGGTGAGCGATTCGGCGTATCGATTCTCGTATTATGGGATGTGACGCAAAATAAGTACTCGCCTTATTATATGAATAATCCCACTTTCAAATTCGTTTTGAACTTTAACTTTTAATCTTTAGCCTGACAGGGTCCGAAGACCTGTCAGAGTTGAAATATTTATAATCAGAAGCCCTGTATAAGCTAAAATATGTAGCTTTTACAGGGCTTCTTTAAACTATTCTTTTCTAAAACTCTAAACCTCTGAACTTCTAAACAGCTTACTATCTGAACGAAATTCCCAGCCCTCCTGTCAAAACACTGTAATTTGCCCAGCTGTAATCAAAATGAATGGTGACAACAGCAAGTTTAAACCGAATTCCTGCATTAAATCTGGGTTTTGTAATGCTTCCGTCCTGGTTTTTTATTTCCATTGAAAGAGGGTTAGGGGTCGAAATAACGACTGGTTGAAATTCGCCTTCAGGGACCGTTATAATGGGGAAATTTCCTTCAAATTTCAGGTTCGTTTTTGTTGTAACCCAACCGATTCCTCCATAAAATGTAACAACTTTTAAGTCGGCTGCCAATAAAAGATTTGCTGTATGGCTTTTTACCCATAGTTTCATATACTGGTCTTCCCAGTTATTTTCACCGCGCACCTCAAGGGATTCAGCATTTACAGTACCCGGATCGATGTTCATGGAAACAAACGTATGAAGTTTTGTATAGCCATACATGACCGACATTTTGAAAACCGGAATTCTTTTAACACCCGGTATCCATTGTTTAATATCATGTCTTCCTCCGATGCCCCATAAGCCAATTTCATTTCCTTTCATTTGAATGTCAGGAAAATATCGGAACATAACATCAGTCCCTTTTATTAAACCGACACCGGCCTGAATCATGGGGCCTGGCACAACACCTACATTAAGTCCCTGTGGCATTCTAAATGCATCCACACTATATACGACATTGCCATCTCCATCTTTAACATTATAAACAAGCATGGGCCCATTTTCATTATCACCTGAAACAGATTGGGAAACATTACTTTCAGATGGTCCCAGTTTCAAAACATTCAGGGCATTATTATCAATAGTAAATGTCTTATCGGAACTTGGGATAAATGCTACGTTTCCGGTAAAGGTGATGTCAAATCCTCCTAATTTATGAGGCTCTGCCGTGTTATACCATCCACCGCTAAGTGCAGCCCCGAAGCCATTAATAGCGGGAGTTATATATGGCTGCAGCAGGGTTTTTGCATCCATTGTTCCTCCGGCGACCAGGTTTCCGATTTCTTCAATCTGGGCAAAGGTTGGGGTAATTATGACTGAAGCAAGGACAATTACCAGTAACCACGCTGGTTTTTGAAATTTTTTCATTTTGCTCAAGTTTTAGTTTCGTTAGTCGTTTTTACGGTCAAAACAGATTATGGTTACTGCCAAAACTGTTAAAATATTTCATATACCGGTAATTAGATACTGTTTATAAAATAAAACCGATTTTTTTTTCTTGTTAAAAATTAGATAGTATATTTGCAACTCTTTAAAACAAAACGGCAGATTATTAGAAACGCTTTGTTTAAAGGGTGTTTAGATCTAGTAGCTCAGTAGGTAGAGCACATCCCTTTTAAGGATGGGGTCCTGGGTTCGAATCCCAGCTGGATCACAAAAGAATACAGGTCCCGCCCCTGGCGGGCTTTTTTATTATATAAAACCCTGCCAAGCTCGCTTGTGTAGGGTTTTATATAATAAAAAAGTAAGCAGCGATAGCTGCGGCCTGTATTCTTTTGTGCAAAGCCCCCTAAAAGCGGATCACGCAGTAATCCCAGCCCCTACCCTGGTCATCAATTCTTTTGTGCAAAGCCCCCTAAAAGCGGATCACGCAGTAATCCCAGCTTCCCTAAATGTACCTTGCCAACAATTGCTGAGTCTTTCTCACACCTGTGTCCTCACTCTGAGAATTTCCTTCAAACTCAACTCCTATGTACCCCTTAAAACCTGAATTTTTTACAATATCCAGCAACTTCTTATAATCAAGTTTCGGCTGTTCACCTTTTTCATCGAAATCATACGTTTTAGCACTTACACCTTTGGCATACTGAAGCAAAAGTTCAACTCCCTTATAAATATCATACATGTCCTTGCATCCATCCTGTATGGTTCCCCAGGGATCAGATATACAGAAATTGCCGAAGTCAGGCAAAGTGCCGACATTTTCTTTTCCTACCTGTTTCATCACATCACAAAGCCATTCTGCATCCGAAGTAACGCTTCCGTGATTTTCAACCACGACATTTATGTTCATAGGCGCTGCAAATTCGCCCAGTTTCCCAAGGGCATTGACTGCAGCAGTTTTTCTTCCTTCGGGACTCCCCTTCCCGTGCAGGTTCACCCTTACAGTTGCACAACCCAGTACTTTGGCGGCTTCAATCCACTTTTTATGATTCTCTACCGATTGCATTAATGTTTTTTCATTGGGAACTGAAAGATCGCCTTCATCATCACACATCAGCAAGTGATTATATACACCGGCATCCTGGCTTCTTTTCAGCATTTCATTTAAATAGGTTTTGTCGGTGGCAGCCTTCTTAAAATTCATTTTTGAACCTCCGAAGAACCCGTTTACATATTCAACCGCATTAATGCCGTAATCTCTTTTTGCAATCATTGCAAAATCAAGGTGGTCCATTTTCTTTGCCTTTATTGCCCGGTGAAATGACCATTCTGCTAACGAGATTTTAATACCGGAATCACCGGATGCTTGAATGGCAAGATTTGGCAATACCATTAGAGCACCGGCTCCCATCAGGGATCGTTTTATGAAGGTCCTTCGTGTATTCATTTTGTATGTGTATTTATAGGTTCAGGTTTCTTAGCGGTAAAAGCATATTATATATAAATATAAGAAAAATGCGTGCACACATGTGATTGACGGGAAAAGAAATCTGTCGTATTGAGATTTAATCATCTTTTAATCCTTTTTTAAGGTTCTTTTAATAAGGCTGGTGTTATCTTAATCCAACTATGACATACTATGCCTTACATTCCAGTAGAAGAGCATTTGCCGGGCATAACCGGTCTGCTTGAATACAGCCCTGAAACCTCGGGACCACTACGCGATCTAACACAGATTCTGCTTCGCGGACCGTCTTCGCTTTCCTTTGGTGAGCGCGAACTTATTGCTTCCCTGATATCATACAAAAATAACTGTCGTTTTTGTTACAGTGCACATTCTGCTGTAGCCCGGATTCTTACTGACGATAAGGATTTAATAAGCTCCATTCTCACGGATATAGAAACTTCCCCTGTAAGTGAGAAAATGAAAGCGTTGTTGCAGATCGCTTCGCTGGTGCAAATCAGCGGGAAAAGTGTTACTGCCTCATCCATTGAAAGAGCAAAATCTGCGGGGGCAACCGACCAGGAAATTCATGATACCGTATTAATTGCGGCTCTTTTTTGCCTGTATAATCGGTATGTGGATGGCCTGAATACGGTAACCCCGTTAAACCCGGTATTCTATGAAAACCTTGCTGCCCGCATATCAAAAGGATACACCCGGCTACCTGGGGGATATGATCACTTAAAAAGTCAACCGATTTAACATAAACCTTTAAACCGATTTTATGAGAAAAATTTTCCTATTAGCCGATTTGTTTGTTCCCCTCTTGCTGTTTTCCCAGCAGCCGGAAAGCAATACATCTGCATCAGATTCAGCATCCCGTGTCTTCATGAATGAAGTGGTTGTATCCGCTTCCCGGGTACCCGAAAGTATATTGCGATCACCGGTGAGTGTTGAGAAACTCGATGCCACGGCAATCCATGAAACCCCTTCGTTCAGTTTCTATGAAGGGCTCCAGAATTTGAAATCACTTGAAATGGTAACCAGCGGCCTCACTTATAAACAGGTAAATACAAGGGGATTCAATGATACAGGTAATTCACGTTTCCTTCAGCTTGTTGATGGCGTTGATAATCAAACGCCGGGACTGAGTTTTGCCGTTGGCAATTTGTTTGGTCTCAGTGAGCTGGATGTGGAGAGTGTTGAGCTTATCCCGGGCTCCGCTTCAGCTCTCTATGGTCCGGTTGCTTTCAACGGTGTTTTATTAATGCGGTCGAAGGATCCGTTTAAATACCAGGGACTCAGCGCCCAGGTAAGGGCCGGGATGAACCATTTTGGTGAGAAATATGCAAATCCAACCGGTTTGTATGATTTTTCAATCCGTTATGCCAGGGCATTCAACAACAAACTGGCTTTCAAATTCAATGCTGCCTATTTTAGCGGATTAGACTGGTATGCAACCAACTATACCGATGTGGATCCGGGAACCCCGGCAAACCAGAGAGGTATCAATAACCCCGCCAGGAATGCGCTTAATATTTATGGCGATGATGAAGCTCGCACCCTTGAAGGAATTGGCCGCGTATCACGTACAGGATACGAAGAACGATACTTACTCGATTATGATGTATACAGCCTTAAACTAAGCGGTGCCGTTCATTACCGGATCACTGACAATATGGAACTCGCCTACCAGTATAATTTCAACCAGGGACGTGCTGCATACACCGGAAGCAATCGTTTCCAGCTCAATAACTTTGTATTTGAACAGCACAAGGTTGAATTAAAAGGCAGCAACTATTTTATAAGAGCTTATGCCAATATTGAAAATTCAAAAGATTCATATAATGGCAAAGGCCTCGGACAACTTATAAACAAAACATGGGTAAGGGATCTGGATGGCAATATCGTTCCTGATAACCAGGCTGATGACATGTGGTTTAATCGTTATGCTGCTGCTTATAATGGAACCATTGAAGGTGTTGCGGCAGGCAGCCATTCGGCGGCAAGGGCATTTGCCGATGAAGGAAGGTATTTACCCGGTTCAAAAGCTTTCAATAGCAAAAAGGATTCCCTTATAGGAGTTCAGGGTATCCAGGGGGCAGGAATACTGAGCCAGAGCAAATTTTATCATGTTGAAGGCCAGTATGACCTGAGCCAAAAAGTTCAGTTTGTTGAACTCCTTGTGGGAGGCAACTTCAGAATGTACGATATGTTTACCAACGGCACCCTCTTCGACGATATCAATAATAAAATCACAATTAAAGAAGGCGGTGCATTTGTACAGGTCGGAAAAGAGCTCCTGGATGAAAAACTTAAAATTACCGGTTCGTTAAGGTATGATAAGAACCAGAATTTTGAAGGAAGACTGACACCAAGGGCTACTCTTGTTTATACAGTGGCGCAAAATCATAATTTCAGGGCATCGTACCAGACTGGTTTTCGGAATCCTACGCCCGGAGATCAGTATATAAAACTGAATGCAGGTCCGATTACCATTCTGGGCGGCGTTCCTGATAACAGCAAAGGTATGAATGTGTATGAAAATACATTCACGGCCGCTTCGCTGGGCCCCTTCTTTGGTGCATTCGGAGAGGCCGTTCAGGGGGGAGCATCACCCGAGGAAGCCGTTATGCTGGCAAAAGATCTTTTGGTAAAATCAAACGTTCCCTATATCAAGCCGGAAAGGGTTCAGACTTTTGAAATAGGTTACAAAGCGATTATTACAAAAAAAGTACTTGTTGATTTAAATTTCTATTTCAGCAGCTATCATGATTTCATCCTGAACCAGGTGGTGATGCAACCACAGAGCCCTGTTCTAGGCGATGATGGTAAAATAAACCCGTTGGCGGCCATGGACTTGCTGAACGGAAACAGTCATTTATTCCAGCTTTATACAAATGCCAATGACAAGGTGACCTCAGAAGGTGCTACACTCGGATTAACCTGGCTGTTACCCCATCGGTATACGCTGGGTGGCAATGTTACATGGGCAAAATTTAATTTGCTTAACGCAGATCCAAATGACATACCGGCATTCAATACGCCGGCCAACAGAACGAATTTGACATTCGGGAACAATGCATTAAATGATCATATCGGATTCAGCTTAGCCTGGAGATGGCAGGATTCGTTCGACTGGTATGGCACATTCAACCAGTTGAGACCGGGCAGAATCAATGCGTATTCCATTATTGATGCCCAGGTCAGCTACAGCTTTTCAAAAGTCCTGCTCCGGGTTGGTGCCAATAACCTGTTGAATAACCATATTTACCAGGCTTATGGTTCACCTTCAATAGGCGGGGTTTATTATGTTTCATTATTATTTGACGGACTTCTGAAATGACACATACAACGCAAACAATTACAGTCGCCTACCGGTCAGAATCCTATGTGAGCTTCGGGTTATGGATCATGTTTGCGATTTGTCTTGTCGGAAATATTATGGCAGGAAGTGTATCAACGATCATGCCGGTTTACCTTCCTGCGATTTCAGGGGATTTAATTAAAGAATTTTCAGATGGACGAATTAGTGATATCAGCTCTTTTCTGAATGCTTTTTATCTTGCAGGCTGGACAATCGGCGGTCTTACCTGGGGGTTAATAGCCGATAAAATCGGGAGGACACGTTCACTGGCTCTTTCTGTAAGTATGTTCGGCCTTTTCACCCTTTTAATCTCTTCTGCTCAGTCCTGGGAACTGCTTATGCTTTTCAGGTTTCTGAGTGGTTTCGGCGTAGGCGGAACCCTTGTAATGAACACCACATTTCTCACAGAAGTATGGCCTGAAAAGACCAGGGAAGTTTTTGTGGGTATCCTTTCAATCGGATTTCCGATAGGGATCGTTTCATCAGGAACCCTGAATTATATGATACCCCAGTGGAGAACAGGATTTTTGATCGGAACCATCCCGCTGATCATTGGTATTCTATCTTTCGGCCTGCTCAGGGAATCGGAAAAATGGAAAGTCTCCAGGAGTGAGCGCACCTCGCAACCGAATGTCATCCTCCTGAAGCAAAACAGGGCAAACCTGATCAATGGGGCTATCATTTACGGTTCCATGCTGATCGGACTTTGGGCTGTTTTTTCATGGTTGCCGACCTGGATACAGAACCTGCAGAATGTTCATACCGAGGGACAGGAAAGGAGCCTGGGAATAATGCTTCTTGGCATGGGAGGCCTCGCCGGTGGTTTCTTTTCGGGATGGATAGCGAAATCCCTTGGGACCCGAAAGACTATGCTTCTTTGTTTTGGAGGCTCTTTTCTGATTGCTGTAATATTATTTAAGACAAACACCTCCTTTTCAAACCTTGTGCTTGTTGAAATTGGCCTCCTTGCATTTCTTTTCGGGATCAGCCAGGGCATGCTGGGATATTACATTCCTTTATTATTCCCTGTTTCAATAAGGGCTACTTCAACTGGTTTTTGCTATAACATTGGCCGCATATTCACAACTGCTGCTGTTTTCTTTATCGGATGGCTCGTAAATGTCCTTGGCGGTTACGGTAACTCCCTGTTGCTTTTTTCTTTAGTATTTCTTATTGGATTCATTGTATTGTTTTATTCAAAAAAAATAACAAATTAATATGGCTTACATACTGGTTCCGGAAGGACTTCCGGGTATAAGGGGATTGATGGCCTTCAGGCCTGAAACATCTGCACCGCTTAATGATCTGGCTGAAGCCCTGCTTCGCGGTGATAACACACTTTCCAAAGGCGAGAGAGAGCTTATCGCAACCTTTGTTTCGGCTTTAAACGACTGCTATTTTTGTCAGAATTCACATGGCGGATATGCGCAGCATTTTCTGAATTGCAGCACTGATTATATTGACCAGGTGAAAAAAGACTATTTGTCAGCACCCATGTCTGATAAAATGCGTGCCCTGCTTGCAATTGCTGAAAAAGTTCAAAAAGGCGGAAAAAATGTAACTGAAGAAATTGTAACAAATGCAAAAGATAAAGGCGCGACAGATCATGAAATACATGATACTGTGCTTATTGCCGCGGCATTCTGCATGTTTAACAGGTATGTTGACGGGCTGGGCACCTGGGCGCCTGAAGACCGCCAGTATTATATCGAAAGGGCTGCTGAACGTGCCCACCTGGGGTATTCAAACTACGATCCGAAACAATAGTATTTTTTTATGCAAAAATATTTTGATTGAAATACTTTTCATAACTTTATATGACATTTGAGTTTTAGGTAGTTTGTCTCAACAGATGTGAGTGATATTCTTCCCCTTAAAGGGCTCCTATTCGGGAGCCCTTTTATATTGCTGTCATACTTTTATGTATTTTTGAAAAAAGATCACAATGAAACTTACCAGTCTGATCCTTATCGGGTTAATCCTTATATGTCTGCAAAACAGTAACGCTCAGAGTGTACTTCCTGTTGAGTACCAGGCGCTTTCCAGGGAAATTTTTAAAGAACTTATCGAAATCAATACCATACCGGAAAAGGGATGCACAAAAGCCGTCCTGGCAATGGCTGTCAGGCTGAAAAATGCAGGTTTTAAAGATCAGGATATGGTAATTGCCGGTCCGCATCCCGACCATAAGAATCTTGTTATAAGATACCAAGGTAAGGACCATTCGCATGCCATATTATTTATCTGCCATCTGGATGTGGTGCAGGCTTTACTAAGTGACTGGTCAACCGATCCATTCACCTTTACAGAAAAGGACGGATATTTTTATGGGCGTGGAACCACAGACATTAAAAGTGAGGATGCTGATTTAATTGTAAATCTTATTCGTCTGAAAAAGGAAAATTTTTTTCCCTCTTGTGATATCATTGTTGCTCTTACGGATGATGAAGAAGGTGGTGACTACAACGGTGTTGACTGGCTGCTTGTCAACCGGCCTGAACTGATAAAGGCGGATTATGCCATAAATCCTGATGGCGGCGGAGGTGATCTGAAGAATGGTATTCCATTCCTGCAGGCGGTGCAAACCAGTGAAAAGATATACATCAGTTATGATCTTGAAACCAGGAATAAAGGAGGTCACAGTTCAATTCCCGTTAAAGACAATGCCATATATGAATTGTCAGCAGCACTCACCAATTTAAGTAATTACCAGTTTCCACTGAATCTGAATGAAACGACACAATTCTTTTTTCAATCCATGGCTGAGACTGAGAATGGCCAAACTAAAATCGATATGCTGGCATTAGCACAAAATCCGGATGATACGTTGGCAGCAAACCGTCTTGCTTCTTCCAGGCCATATTACAATGCCATGATGAGAACTACCTGTGTAGCTACCCTTATCAGCGGCGGACATGCTGAAAATGCGCTGCCTCAAAGTGCACATGCTACAATCAATTGCAGGATGCTTCCAGATGAGAAACCTGCCGATGTGTTTGTTGCGTTAACAAGAGTGGTTGATGACAGCCTTATCAGAATAATACCGATTAATGAACCCTTTGTTGCACCACTGTCTCCCCTGAATAAGCAGGTAATGGTCAGTATGAAGAAAACTACAGATTCCATGTGGCCGAGAGTGATTATCACGCCTGTAATGATGACTGGTGCTTCAGACGGACGATTTTTAAGAAAAGCAGGAATCCCGGTTTACGGAATATCCGGAATGTTTGGTGATCCCGACGATGTGAGAGCCCATGGAATGGACGAAAGGATTAATGCAAGATCCTTTTATGAAGGTGTCGAGTTTATGTATCGGTTCATCAGGAACTTAACTGAATAAATTTTGATATTTTTAACACATTTTCAGAATATATTAAGAAACCAACCTTGTGAAATGCATGATATTTGAGGAATGCAGATGGATTTTCTAAAATTATTTTGGTTTTTCACGCAACCGTTTTGCTTAGATATATATCTATAAAGCGGAACTTGTAAATTAATAATTAATTAAACAATACGGATTATGAAACAATATCGCTTTTTCTATTTCTTACTTTTAATTACACTGGTTTTCACCTCCTGTACAAAGGATGAGAACAAGCAATATTACCAGGTGTTGGGAACAGTTTCAAAGACTGAAGACAGTACCATTATTATTGCTGATGACAACATGAGGTTACTTGTGCAAAATCCAAATTCTTTAAGCAGTCTTGACAGCAGTGACCGTATTATAGCTTATTTTTCAATCAATGAACAAACCCTTCCGGCCGGAATCGATTACGTGGTTGAAATCTATAATTACTCAAAAGTGCTTTACAAACCAGTAGTGGATTTGACGGAAGCTAATGCTGACTCCATAGGGAATGATGCTCTTGAAATAAGAGAAATGTGGGTTGCCAAGAACTTTATGAATCTGAATTTCGATTATTATGGCAACAATCAGATACACCGTATCAACCTGGTACGTATGCCCGGCAATACCTCATCTGATACCATACAGCTTGAAGTTCGTCATAACGACTATAATGATGCCCAGCTTTCCTTAATGAACGGTTTTGTTTGTTTCAACCTCGAAGGGTTGAAAAAGGAAGCAGCCGATTCAGTTGTGCTTCATGTAAGAGCGCAGGAATACAACAGCAGGGTGTACGACAAGTACTTTACTTATAAATATTAAAATACGGAATTGATCTTAAGGCAGGGGTATTCAACATGAATACCCCTATTTTTTTGGTTTGAATATAGGAAGTGAAAAAGTAAAGCTCGATCCTTTTCCTGGAGCACTTTCGACTGAAAGTTTTCCGTTATGTCTTTTCACAAATTCATGGCAAATAAGCAATCCCAGGGCACTTCCTTTTTCTCCCCTTGTACCGTCGGTTGATTTGATGGCATCTGCTTCGAATAATCTTTCAATACGGTTTTCCGGTATTCCAATTCCTGAATCACTAATACAAGTAATTATATAATCAGCGTTTTTTCCTGACCGGATTTGAATCTCGCCGTTTTCGGTATATTTTACGGCATTACCGAGTAAGTTTCGTATTATCGTCTGTACCATATTCTGATCGGCGAAAACTATCAGTTCATTATCCAGTTCAAGTTTTAGCTTATTATTCTTCATCTCGACCTGATCTGTAAAAAGCTCGGTATTTACCCGAATTATTTCCTTTAAATCAAACAGTTCAGGATGATATTGAATATTACCGGTTTGAGTTCCTGCCCATTCAAGCAGATTTTCAAGAAGTCTGTAGATCCTGGAGGAAGATTCTTCAATTATTCGGACCATCTGGTGTTTTCGGTCATCCGGTAATTGATCATAATCCGAATTCAACATCTTGGAAAAACCTAAAAGGCTATTAAAAGGATTCTTTAAATCATGGGCTATAATAGAAAAGAATTTGTCTTTTGCTGCATTCGATGCTGTTAACAGTGAATTTTTAATTTCCACTTCTTTGGTCCTTTCATGGACCTGTTTCTCAAGTTGGCGATTATATTTCCGGAAGGTTTTAATCTTATAGAAATAAAAACCAGCTGATATTCCGGCTATTAAAAGAATTAAAATAATTTTGGACCACCATGTTTTCCACCAGGGAGGCAGGATAACCAATTTCAGCACAACATCCTTGTCGTTCCATATGCCGTCGTTGTTTGCTGCTTTAACTCTGAAAGTGTATCTACCGGGATTCAGGTTAGTATAGGTTACTTCGTTTTTATTGCCTATCAGTTGCCATGTCTTATCGAAACCTTCGAGTTGATAGGCATAACTATTCTCTCCTGAATTAATGAAATTAAAAGCATTGAATTCAATGGTGATTACATTCTGCCTGTATGGCAGCTTAAGTTGTTTCAGGCAGATAATTTCAGATGGGAGAATTTCAGGATGATCAAACGAACTGACCCGTTTATTGAAAAGTTTCAACCCGGTGAATCTTACCGGAGGGCTGTAAGGATTATACTCTATTTCTTCAGGTTTGAATTCCACAACTCCCCCGTTACCACCAAAATACAGGAAACCATTCTGATCCCTCAAACAGGTATTTCTGGAAAACTGTAAAAAATGTAATCCGTCATTCCTGTCGTAGGAGCAAGGGATGAAATCTTCAAAGGGTATTTTTACTATACCTTTACTCGTGCTGATCCATATATTGCCTCGGGAATCCTCTGTTATGGCATTAATAATATTATCAGGCAATCCGCTGGATTTATTGAAATGCCTGAACGATTTTGACTGTGGCTGGTATAAATTTAGTCCGTTATAGGTGCCTATCCAGATTCGATCATGTGAATCTTCATACATGCAATAGATCCAGTTATGGCTCAAAGAATTCACTGATTGATAATCCGGAAGAATCGACTCAAATTTACCTGAAACCGGGTCATAAATGCTCAATCCATTATATGTACCGATCCAGATCTTTCCGGTATGATCTTTCAGCAATGAGATACAGTAATCGTTAACCAGTCCTGAACTTTTTTGGTTGAAACCGGTAACTTTTCCTGTTACCAGGTCAAGAACTTTAATACCACCGCCATTTGTTGCCATCCAAACAGTAGTGGTATCATACAGAAGCATATCATAGATATGCTCATCTTTTAATAACTGGCTGGATACAGGGTTCTTATCGGCATAACTGATCAGGTTGTCTTTATCTTCATCATAGTAAAACAGACCACGGTACGTTGCAATGAGAAATTTATCCTTACCTGTCTCCAGTATTCTTAGAACTGAACATGATTTAAACCCCGTTCTTTCAAAAATGTCTATTTTCCGGGGAATTTCATTAACGGTGGTTTTCCATATAAACAAGGTGCCTGTATAGGAACCTGCAAGTATTTTCTTTGCTGAGCTTTCAGTAAGGCTTGTTATCAGAGCAGATTCCAAAATATCATTACTATGAGAGAAACGCTTGTATGTTCTTGCAAGCTGGTACACTCCTTTATTCCCGGCAAACCAGAAATTATTCTGATTGTCAGTAAATAGGCATCCGACTGGCATATCAATCGGAAGATGTAAGTAATCCGGTTCTTTCCTTAAATTGTAAAAGGAATCCGACTTCGGATCGTAAACAGTTATTCCATCGGTTCCGGCCAACCAAAACAAACCATTATCTCTTTTGGTGACATAGTTTATAAAGTGTGCCGGTCTTTTACCGTACCGGATTACTTCAAATGTATTTCCGTTTTTTACCAGTTTGGTGAGCTGGCTTTCATGAGCAAATACAATAAGATTACCGCTATTGTCTTTGGAGATAAAAGAAATGAAACCGTTGTTTGTCCCGAATTCATTGATTACATCGCAATGGCCGGTAGACACTTTAAAACGCATCAGTTTTCCATCGAGAGTTCCAATCCATATGAAGTCATCATCGGCATAAAGGCTCCAGATATAATTACCTATCGGTGCTGATGAATCCGTTTTTCCGGAGTGATATCTGACTTTCAAATCACGGGATAGCTTAATCAAACCACTGCCCTCTGTGGCAATCCAAATATTCCCGTGCTGATCTTCAGTTAAATCACGAACAGAAAATCGTCCTTCGGAAACAGCCACCGGTTTGAAATTATCTTTTGTCACATCATATAGACAAAGGCCTCCTGATGTGGCAATGAATATTCTTTTCCCTGAATCGATAAAGATTTTACGGATATTATTTTCAGGCAATGAACCATACTCACCAGGAACGCTGACATAATTTCTGAAAGTTGTTCCGTTAAAACGGCATAAACCATTTTCAGTCCCTATCCATATATACTGAAATGTATCCTCGTTGATTGACTGGATGCTATTATTCGGCAGATTGTTTTCTATATCAAAAAAAGTGGTTTGCCATCCACCCGACTGAGAGCTGGCAATTGAACAGGTAAGAAACAGGGTAAAGAACAGGAATCCCTTCTTCACTAAAACCATCCGCGAGTCTGTGATCTGTTTAGATATCGATTATAAAAATAATCGATTCTTTAAATAATCCATTAAAATGGGTCAAGAAATTTTTATAAAATACAGTATACCACTTACATCACCTGGCAAACAGTTTAAGAAATTCAGCAGGTATTTTTGATTCGAATTTAAGGCTTTCGCCGGTAACCGGATGCTTAAGCGCCAGTACTGTCGCATGAAGGCATAACCTCCCGACCGGATTCGATCTGGCCCCATATTTTCGGTCACCGGCAACACTGTGCCCGATATCCTGCATATGCACACGGATCTGGTTTTTCCTGCCGGTTTCAAGCTGAAGCTGCACTAAAGAATACCGCTGATTTTTCTCAAGTACATTGTACTTCGTTATGGCCAGCTTGCCTTTAGACGGATCTTTTCCTGAAATCATTACAAGGGCTTTGTTTTCGGAAAGATATGAGGAGATGGTTCCCTGGTTTCTCCTTACTTCACCCTCGACTACTGCAGTATACACCCTCTCGTTTATATAGGATTTCCAGTTCTCGCGGAAAATATTCTGTACTTCTTCAGTCTTTGTAAACATTAACAGGCCGGAGGTATATTGATCAAGCCTGTGGACTATATAAACCCGGGCAGACTCGTTTGTTTTTTTCACCCAATCCGTAAGAATGGCGTGTGCCGTAATATGTTCATGTCCATCAGAAACAGATAACAATCCGGGCTTTTTTTCAATCACAATCAGGTAATCATCTTCAAAAACAATATTCAGGTATTTGTCTGGCGGCAAATCCGATTCTCTTGCCCAGCGGATAACGACCTCCTGGTCCTTAACCAGCTTGTGATTGAATTGCGATACCGATTTATTGTTTATCCAAACCTGCTTATTACGGAGAAGGGATTTTATATTGTCCCTGTTTTTTCCGGGAAATTTCAGGAACAAAAAGGGCATGAGTTCAATATTCTCATCTACCTTTAATATGGTATCATTCTTGTGCATACTTAAAAAGCTGGCTGCAAAGTTGCATAAAAAAGTACTTGAAATTAAATTATAAATGAAGTATATTTAGTTTGAATGCATTAGGAAAATGAAACATTCAATTCAGATCATTGCCTTGCTTTTCCTCATCCTGCCTGCTGCAAACTGCGGTAAAAGCAGTTCAGTCCATTTACAAACAGATGAAAAAAATCAACAGGTTATGCAACATGATTCACTCAAAAACCGACAGCCTGCCGTTGCCGGAACTTTTTACCCTGGTTCCGCAAGAGAATTAACACAAGAATTACAGGCGTATTTCAACAAAGCTACGCCCACCAAGCATTTGAACCATATCGTTGCATTGATTGCGCCTCATGCCGGGTACGTTTATTCAGGCGAAGTGGCGGCCTCCTCATTCAGGCAGCTTTCTCCTGATCATGCCTATGAAAACATTTTCATAATCGGTTCAAGCCATCATACAAGCTTTGACGGAGCCTCGGTATACAATATCGGCAATTTTATTACACCCCTGGGTGAAGCCAAAGTAAATATTGATCTTGCCAACCGGCTGGTGACAGCCCATCCCGATGTGATGAAATCATTGCCCGACGTTCACAGGGAAGAGCATAGCCTTGAAGTTGAAATTCCATTTCTTCAGTATATTTATAAGGAAAATCTTCAGATTGTCCCGGTATTGCTGGGAACAAACAGGATTGCAACGATAAGAAAAATTGCGGATGCGCTGCAGCCCTATTTTGGTGGTAATAATCTTTTTGTAATCAGTACCGATTTCTCACATTATCCCGATTATAATTCGGCAGTCACCGTAGATAAAATTACCGCAGATGCTATTACAAAGAATTCACCGGATTACTTTATCCAAACTCTTGAAAACAATGAAAGTAAGAATATACCGAATCTGGCGACCAGTATCTGCGGATGGACATCGGTAATGACCCTGCTGGATATCACTTCTGAAATGAAAGGTATCCGGTATCATGAGATCAAGTATACGAATTCTGGTGACGTTTCTTACGGGGATAAGAGCCGGGTGGTCGGATATAATGCCATAGCCGTAACAGGTGAGCAAAAACAGGAAACCGCGTACCTGAATGAAAAAGAAAAGAAAGTACTGCTTCATATAGCAAGAGTAACAATTGAAGAATATCTCAAAAACGGTAAAATTCCGGAAGTTACCACCCCGGATATTACGGATAAGCTCCGGACACCGGCAGGAGCTTTTGTAACGCTTAACAAGGATAATCAGCTGAGAGGATGCATAGGACAATTCAGTCCTGATCAGCCTCTGTATAAAGTGGTGCAGGAAATGGCCGTTTCATCAGCTACAAGAGATTACCGGTTTCCAAAAGTCAAATCTGATGAATTAAGCCTTATAAAAATCGAGATATCGGTTCTGACACCCATGCGCAAAATACAATCGGTAAATGAAATTGAGCTTGGTAAGCATGGGATATACATTAAAAAAGGCAATTCGGGAGGAACCTTTCTTCCCCAGGTAGCTACCCAGACCGGGTGGTCTCTGGATGAATTCCTGGGACATTGTGCCAGGGACAAAGCCGGCTTAGGCTGGGACGGCTGGAAAGATGCCGAAATATATATTTATGAGGCATATGTTTTTGGTGAAGAGTAAAGCATGGTTTCGGGAATTAAATACCCTTCGACTCCCTTCGACAAGCTCAGAGTGACAAGGATCCTTATTGCTGCCGGATTTATTTCTCTCATTTCACAGCTTGTGCTTTTCAGGGAATTTCTGAATGTCTTTGACGGAAATGAATTACTGATTGGTCTTTTACTTTTCCTGTGGATGATATTCACTGCCCTGGGTTCTTTTTCGGGCATAGCGGTTGCAAGGTTTAAAAATGCCTGGAATATAACGGGGTTGCTTATGTTACTGGCAGGAATTCTTCCTGTTATTGCTGTTGTTTCACTGTATCTTCTTAAATCAGTTTTTATACTTCCAGGCATCAGTGGTGGATTCACAACCGCCATTATTTTTGCCTCATTCCTGTTCTTACCTGTTTGCCTGGTTAACGGAATGCTATTTTCAGTGCCTTCAGTTTTAAATTCGTTTATATCCGGAAAAAATCAAACTGCAACGGCATACGGTTTTGACACCCTGGGTAGCGTTATTGGCGGCATACTTTTTACGATATTACTTTCACACAGGCTTTCTGCGATGCAGTTGCTGTCCCTTCTTAGTTCGATAACCTTTATATTGTTTACCTTTGAATTTTCACCCACTTTATCCGGAAAAATCATTACAGGCCTGTTTGGTGTTATCATTCTGACAGCTGGTTTTTCAGAATATCCCGACAAAAAACTTCGCTCTTTTCAGTTTCCGGGCCAGGATATAAGGTATTCAAAAGATACGCCTTATGGCAATTTGTGCATTACTGAAAGTTCAGGGCAATTCAATATTTTTGAGAATGGAATCCTGTTTTACAGCACGAACAACGATCCGGTATATGAGGAATCAGTTCATTTTGCCATGCTTCAGCTTCCTGATCCCGCCAATGTGCTTGTAGTTTCGGGAGGTGTCAACGGCGTTTTTAAACAGGTTGAAAAATACAAGACTGTTATGCGGCTGGATTACGCCGAAAGCAACCCATGGCTCCTGAAGGCTGAAACCACCTTATTTCCGGTTAATGAAAAAAGTATACTTCACATTCTGAATACGGATGCCCGCGACCAAATCAGGCAAAGCAGCAATCAATATGACGCCATCATTCTTAACCTCCCTGAACCCGTTAATGCCCGGATAAACAGGTATTACACTTTTGAATTCTTCAGGGAAGCAAGAAAGGCCCTGAAACAGGGAGGAATTTTTGAGACATCGCTGGCTGCTACATCTAATTATGTAAGTGAGGAAGCAGCTGCATTGAATGCAAGTATCTTCAATACACTCAAACGTGTTTTCAAATATGTTAACCTGGTGGTGGGTCAGAAAAATTACTACCTGGCTTCAGACAGCCATATTTCAGTTTCTTTTGACAGTTTGCTCAGTATACGTCCGGTTTCAAATGACTATGTCAATCCATTCTATTTTGATGATGAGTTAACTATTCAACGCAGCAACATAGTCACCGCAAATCTCGAACCAGTTACAATATCCATTAACAGGGACATTCATCCGGTTACCTACGTATACCAGATCAGGGAATGGATTACAAAATCAGGGTTTCATCATGAATCTATCGTGATCCTGCTGATCCTATCCGTTCTGACAGGTGTTGCCCTTTTTATCGCAGTAAAAAACTTTTCAGATTCCGCTTTTACCGTTTTTTCAGCGGCATTTGCCGGTGCTTCGGCTGAGTTTTTACTCCTTATTATTTTCCAGGTACTGTTCGGACAGTTATACCGTATGATCGGACTGTTGTTCGCCTTTTATATGGCTGGTCTTTCAGGTGGAATTTTTATAGCCGGCCGGTCACATTCCCGTGAAAGCGGGAAAAGTGTATTGCGTTTACAGTTCGTTTTGCTGACCCTTATTTTACTGCTTCCGTTTCTGATTTATTTTGAACCGGCGGCAGTTATGAGCCGGATTCTGGTCAAGTCTTTCATCATGATTTATACCATTCTTGTTGCTTTTGCGGTGGGATTTTTATTCAGAAAGTCCGCTTCGACTTCGCCCCCTTCGATTATACTCAGGGATCGGGCGACAAACAGGTTTTATGGAATTGACCTGCTGGCATCGGCGACGGGAACTTTGCTGACTTCGGTATTTTTGTTTCCGGTGGCAGGAATCTGGATCACAGCAGGTTTTTCTTCTGTTTTCCTGATGGCTTCTTTTATTATAAACCTGAGAAGATGACTGGTTAACAAATGCTCCGCTTGTTAATAAATCTGGTCTTAAACAGGAAACATATTATTACCTTTACTCCGAAACTCACTGGAAATGCATCAATACAGCAAACGAAGGTTCCTGAAGCAGGCCGGTATCTCATTCGCCGGGCTCTCTTTAGCCAGGTATAATGCATTTGCCCGTTCTCCTGCTTTTTTCGACCAGAAGTTATGGAAATGGAGTAAGGAATGCATGTTTTATGAATCCACTCCCCGTGGTTTGAAATGTCTTATCTGTCCCAACGAATGCATTCTTTCCGAAGGTGATGAAAGTTTCTGCAGAAATCGTGTAAATTATCACAATAAACTGTATTCCATAGCTTATGGAAATCCTTGTGCGATGAATGTTGATCCGGTTGAAAAAAAACCTTTCTATCATTTTCTTCCGGGTTCAAGAGCTTTCTCGATTGCCACAGCAGGTTGCAATTTTGCCTGTCTGAACTGTCAGAACTGGACGATTTCACAAACCAGTCCCAGGAAAACAAAAAACGCCGATCTCATGCCAATCGTGGTGACTGACCAGGCATCAGCCTCCAATTGCCGGTCAATTGCCTACACCTACTCTGAGCCTGTTACTTTCTATGAATATGTGTATGACACCTCCGCAGTTTCAAGGGAAAGGGGAATTAAAAATATCCTTGTCAGCAATGGGTTTATTAATGAAAAACCCTTACGACATCTTTGCAAAGTAATTGATGCAGCTACAATCGACCTGAAGTCTTTTGATAACAATACCTATATACGTCTGAATGCGGGAGCGTTGCAGCCGGTGCTGAATTCACTTAAGATTTATAAGGAAGAAGGCGTATGGCTTGAAATCTCCAACCTGGTTATACCACAATGGAGTGATAATGCCGATATGATAAAGAAAATGTGCGACTGGCTTTACGATAACGGGTTTGATCAGACGCCTCTTCATTTTCTCAGGTTTCAGCCTATGTACAAACTTACTCAGCTGCCTCCCACCCCTGTTGCCGTTATTCAGAAATCAGCTGAAATTGCCCGGCAAGCCGGAATAAAGTATGTTTATACCGGAAATGTGCCGGGTTCAGAAGAATCGAATACGAAATGCCCCCGTTGCAAGAAAACAGTTATTGAACGTATGGGTTATACTATAATCAGTAATCTCGTTAAGAAAGGATCATGTGAATACTGCGGAGAAAAAATTGCAGGAAAATGGGAATAAAACAAAAGATTTTCAACTTAATAATAATATTTGCATCATTCATGATTGCGATCAACCCGGCAAAGGGACAGGTTCTCAAGGATACTGCCACGTTCCGGATGATGTGTAAAGGCGTGGATTATATTTACAATATGCAGTTTGCACAGGCCCGTGAAGTTTTCAGGGAGGTTGCCAGAATTTATCCTGATCATCCGATTATCTATGTTTACAAAGGGTTGATTACTTATTGGGAAAATTATCCGCTTACTCCCGCTTCACCCCAGAAAGAAGTGTTTGAAAAGGATATGGAAAAGGCGATATCAATTTGTGATAAATATCCCAACCTTGAAAATGATCCGGAATACCTTCTTGCCAATATTGGTGCACGAGGCCTGCTCCTTTTATTTTATGCGGATAACGATCTTACCAAGGAAGTGATCCCGCTGGCTTCCAGTACGTACCAGTATGTAAAATTGTCATTTAACTACACCAAAACGTACGCTGATTTTTATTTTATAACCGGATTATACAATTATTACAGGGAAGCCTATCCGGATGCTCACCCTGTTTATAAATCCATTGCTTTCCTGTTTCCCAAAGGAGACAAAGCCAGGGGACTGAAAGAAATGCAATATGCCTCAAAAAATGCTGTTGTTCTAAAAGCCGAATCTTTTTCATTTCTTTCCGGGATATACATCAGTTTTGAAAATAACTTTGATAAAGCGTATCAATACAGCAAAGCATTATATGATTTGTATCCGAGGAACCTGCAATATATTTCGATGTATATTAAAAACCTGTTGCTTGTGAAACGGTACGACGAAGCGGAGAATCTTGTAAAAAAATACACTGACAAAAACGATAATAACTTTTTCAACGGCCAGCTTTTAATTTATAATGGTATTCTGTGCGAAAAAAAATACAAAGATTTCAGGCAGGCACAGCTGTTTTATAACAAGGGTATCAAAGAACTGGAATCGTACGGTGAAATAGGTACGGAACCGGTAGCTTACGGGTACTTTGGATTAAGCCGGATAACAGCGGACAAGCATTTGCGGAAAGAATACCGGAAAAAAGCGGTTGATCTTGCGGCATTTAAGAATGTGAATTTCGATAGGTGATTAGCGGTAAGACGAAGTCAGAGACTTCGTCTGGCATAGAGTGATTAGCGGTAAGAGGCGAAGTCAGAGACTTCGCCTGGTTCCTACTTCACCTGAACTTACTCTATCTTTTCCTTACTATAAAACTTGCAGCAGCAGCAAATGCTAAGAGACCGGTCACAATGAAAGCCCAGAAATTTACCTTTCTTGATTCAGCAGCAAGCACATAGTCGTTAAAACTGAACCTGTCGCTGTTAACTTTCCATGTGAGTGTATCATTATCGAGAAAAGGCGCATTGGTTTCAATAATTTTCCCCGGCATGGATAATTTATAATCCAACTCCATCCCTGATAATTTCATGATATCGGGGAATTCCTTCTCCAGTTTCTTTTGGATCGAATCATTCAAAGATTTACTGAATGATTTGGTCCTGAAATAACTGTCAAGAATGTCGTTGAAATCGCCTTTCAACAGGCTGTCGCTTTTACCATATCGCTTATAAATGCTGTCCTTTGCCGATTCAAATGTTTTCTTGTCAACAGGCGGATTCCTGACTTCATCATAATGTTTTACATAGAGCACATAAATTTCTTCATACAGACTCCGGTTGAGCCACTCATCAGCTTTTTTCTGAAGGTCGTCTAGCATCGATTTTACTTCCAGTCCGTTCTTGCCTGTATACAATTCCCTGCTTTCGCCATAAAGTGTCTGTAGCTCAGGCTGAGTAAGGTAATCCGAAACCGGTACTCTTTTAAAAACATTTGAATACGGGTAAACTTCCCGGTATTTGTAATAGGTATAAAACCAGCGGAATTTCTTTTTAAAATCAATTTGGGTTTTTATTGAATCCCATGAAGACTGATCGAGTGAGAAAGCCGACATGCTTTGTACAGTCGGAAATTTTTTAGTGGCTACTGCAAACCATGAGTAAGTAGTTGAATCTCCTGACGTTTTATATTCAATAGCTTTCATATGGGCAAACCTGGAACTGTCGTTCTGCAGTCTCTTATAAAATTGGATCTTCCATGTGGTATCCAATTTAAAGGGGAACGGGTTTTTTGATGTATCTCCGGCAACGAAGGCTGAGTCGGCAGAACGGACAAATTCACGTGTGCAGGAACCATCAGGGTAAACTTTTGTAAACATATAGTAAGGGCCCAGACCGCTATTGCATGACAATACGGTTAATAAAATAGCAAGCATTAAACCTTTGATAAATACGGTTTTTGTATTCATGTCTGTTAATTTTTAATTTCAATTTGATTTGCTTCAAGAAATCGTTGCTGGAGGCTTTTATTTTCATCCTCAAGCGACTTAATTCTTCCGAGAAGATAGTTCAGGGATCGGCGGGGTATCAAAAGGTTTTTTAACAGGCTGTCGGTTCCACCCGATACTATTCCGGAATACTCATAACCGGCTTTGATACTTACAGCGTCCGCTGTGTTCAGGATATTACCGGAAGCTACCTGTTTTTCGAGACGGGCAAGCTTTGACTCAATGTGTCTTTGCTGCCATATGAAGAAAATAATAAGAAACATGGCAGCGGTTGATGTCACCATTCTGAAAATAACCAGGATCTCGGATGACCTGCCACCTTTCAAAAATGAAAGATTGTTTTTTCTGTCAGGAAGGTTCGCAAGTATCCTGCCTGTCAGGTTTTCGGCAGACTCTGGCTTTGGACCGGTACCGGCCAGTTTGCCGATTACTTTAGTATACATTTTATCTGACATGGTTCATCTCCTTTTCTTCAATTAAACTCAACAACTTTTTAATATTCTGCCGGGCACAATACAGGTTGCTTTTTATTTTTTCATGCGAAAGCCCGGTAATTTCTGCCACTTCCTCAACCGGCAGGCATTCAAGCTCGATCAACGTGAAAACCACCTTTTGTTTGGGTGTAAGATCCTGTGTAAGCACCCG
This sequence comes from Bacteroidales bacterium, assembly GCA_035299085.1. NCBI lineage: Bacteria > Pseudomonadati > Bacteroidota > Bacteroidia > Bacteroidales > Bacteroidales bacterium. The sequence continues at coordinate 93,629 of DATGXG010000013.1, forward strand.
GATAACCAGGGCAGTATCCTTATTAATCAGAGTGGTTTCAGGATCTTCAGAGCCGGCATAATTCAGGATTAAAGAACCATAATCATTAATTGAATGGTTGCCTGACAACCGTTTTACCGCCCTGATCCTGTCATAACAAAGGTTAACCGCTATTTTATACAGCCACGTGCGAAACTGCATTCCCGTATCAAAACGTTCCAGGGTTTTCCAGACCCGGATAAACGTTTCCTGGACTATTTCCTCTGTTTCATAATCATTGCAGAGCATACGGAAAGCAACAGCATACACAAACGGCTGGTGGTGTTCAATCAGCTTGCGGAATGAATTCTGATTGCCGTTTATCGACTGTGAAATAAGGGAATTAACCGTTTGCTGATCCATTTTGTACTTATTACATCAATGATACGACCAAAACGGACGAAAGTCGAATCAAAAATTAAAGCTACATGAATTTTTCGCGATACTGCAGGTTCATGAGTCCCCATAACAAGGAAATAACTGAGCCTATACCGAGGATAAGGCGGTTCTGATGCACAATATTCATCCAAACCGAGATATTCATTTCAGTCGGGAGATTATATGGATTCAGAAATAAATTCCATTTGCTTTTAGCCAGCGGTTCACTCATTATGAAAAATATCAATCCGATGATAACCATAATCACAGCTGCACCATTGCCATTTTTCACAAGGGTTGTGAACATAAAGGTAAGGCAGGCAATGAAGAACAATGGGCTCAGGATTTGGAAAACTAGCTTGAAAACAGGTACCTTAACAATTGAAAACCAGGCAAACGATGTCATCAGGATCATCATGAAAACAAGAAGGACAATGGCCATGAGAAACCGCAACAGGTAAACCTTATACCGGTAATCAGGAACGCCGAAGACAATTTCAAGCATTCGTGTGTCCTTGTCATTCTGAATATTATAAACAACAGGATAGAAAAGGATCAGAATACCCGGGAAAAGCATCAGGTCATAGACATCTGAGACATCCAGGCTGTTGTCTGAAAAGAGCATAAGCCCGTCAATTACAAGGAAAAACAACCATGCGGCTATCAAAAAATATACAAAACGGCCCGAAAACACAATCTTAAGATTAAACCGGGCAATGCTGATCAACAGCCTTATTCTTTCGGTTAATTTCATATTACAGCATTACAGGTTGATGTTCAGAAACTGCATCAGATTGAAGCAGGTAGAGGTAGGCATCTTCGAGGTTTGCCTTTACAGAACGGGCTCCTTCGGCGGGACACACATCCGACATACACCTTACCCTGATGATATCACCATCGCGCATATGATGAATGATTACATGATCTTCCTTGAATTTCTCAAAGGAATCAATGTCCATATCGGCCATCCAGACTTTACCCTGTGCTTTACCGGCCATGTTAACCGGTTCGCCAAGATATACAAGCTCGCCTTTTCGCACTACGGCCACCTGGTTGCATGAACTGGCGACGTCTTCAATGATATGTGTTGAAAAAATGACAATACGGTCACGGCTCAATTCCACAAGCAGGTTACGGAACCGTATCCTCTCCCGTGGATCAAGCCCTGCAGTAGGTTCGTCAACAACCAGTATCCTGGGCAGGTGAAGCAGGATCTGGGCAATACCTATCCTCTGTTTCATACCGCCTGAATAGGAACCCAGCTTTTCATCCTTATGACTTGTCATATGAACCGCATTCAGTACATATTCAATTCTCTCTTCCCTTTCATGGCGGTTATAAATCTTCTTCAGAATTCCCATATAATTAAGAAATTCCCATGCTGTGAGGTTCTCATATACTCCGAATTCCTGGGGCAGGTAACCGATCAATCCCTGCAGTTCCTCACGCTTCTTTTTGGTATCAATACCATTAATTGTTATCTGACCGTAACTGGGTTCGAGTATTCCGCAGATAATTCTCATCAAAGTTGATTTTCCGGCTCCATTGGGACCAAGAAGTCCGAACATACCATTTTCAATGTTGAACGAAACGCCTTTAAGTGCTTTAAATGGAATTTTCTTTTTGCCAATAAAAGGAATAACAAGGACAAACTTGTAAAACGCCTTCCTGATGCCTTTAAACCGGCCCTGAAGCCTGTTTACATTTACGTTTTCACGATAAATTTTATCCGATGTCACCTTAATCATCAGGACGAGATACCAGATCAGTCCGGTTGGTATCAGTAATCCGATCAATTTGTATTTTCCGTAGAATAATGCCATGAAAAATATTGGAAGTACCCAGTATAACAGGCGGCTTGTTCCCCTGATCAACCTGTAAAATCTTTTACCCTTCCCTGAAGTTTCCCTGTTTTTGGCAAAGATTTCAAGCGGATGATATAATGAAAGGATCATCATATAAAGCAAAATCGGTAGGACAAAGTACCAGAATCCGCTTTCAAGATAGAAGTAGATGAAATAAATGAAAAAGCCGATTATGGGAAGTTGCCATACCATACTGTCGAAATCGCGCCAGCTTGTGTAAGTTTTTTGAAGGCCCAATCTCTTTCGTATGTTCAGACCTGATTTCCATTCCCGCACAAACCGGTTATCCCTGTCATAAATTTTAACCAGGTTGCGAACATGGATATGCAGGGATTCGGATTCATCAATTACTTTTTCATTTGCTTTGCGCAGGCTGTTCATTATAAAATAAAGGCTGGCAGGTGTCAGAATGATAAGGAGCAGCACATCGATAATCTTCCAGACAAGGCTGTCGACTTTAGTGAAAACCAGGAATCCAAAAGCTACATAAACAATGCCTATAGTTGTCAGTAGTTTCCAGTTTAAACCGAAAATCCATTTGAGTGAAGTCTGTATCCCTGTATTTAATGTAGGTATAAAAACAAGCGTTAGTAAGGTGCTAAGGCCGAGTCCGCCTATTATTGTAACGGCAAAAGGCGCCCCGACTTCAGTCACATATTCCGCCTTGCCCATTGCCAGGGGAATAAGGGCAATAATCGTTGTAAGAGATGTGATCAAAATCGGTCTCACTCGAGCCAGTCCGGCCATCATCAATGACCTGGAAGGTCTGTAGCCGCGACTAACCAAGATCCCTGAGTAATCGAGTAAAATAATGCCATTGTTGACTACTATACCTATAAGAATGACAAATCCGGTAAGCGTATTGGCATTAAGGAGCGAATTACCAGTCAGAATCAGGGCAATTAATGAACCGATGGCTGCCAGCGGTATGGCAAACATAATAACAACCGGTTTGCTGAATGATTCGAACACTGCTGCCAGGATCATATATATGAGGATGATGGCAGCAAGGATCAGAAATTTAAAATCAGCCAGGTCCTGTTTTTCATGAATTACTTCTGCAGTAATACCAGAAGGCATTGCTATGCTGCGCAGGGTGTTTTCGACTTCAAAACGGGCATTTTCAAGAAGATCCTTATCATCCTGGACCTGCGTTATGAAGGAATATTCAATTTCAAGCTGCTTCGACTGGTTAACCCGTTTAATAATCGGTTTGCCCTGGTCAAAACTGAGAGCGCTAATCTGGGCCAGGTCGAACTGTGCATTATTGGAACCTTTGACAGGTAATTTTTTCAGATCATCAAGGTTTCTCTCAGTCTGGTCCTGGGGAACCTCCGTTTTAACCTGTATATCGTATTCATCGATTCCCTGCTTAAATTTCACACCCGTGCTGAATTCATTCGGGAATGACGCAAGCTCTGACAGAACAGTGGCAGGCGGTATGTCATACAGTGACATGATCTGTTTGTCGAAGTTCAGTTGAATTTCAGGCCTTGAAGAAGGGATATTGACGTTCGCCCACTCAACCGATTGCAGCTGCGAGAGGTAATATTTTACAAGGTTAGCTTGTGCTACAAGCTGGTCATAATCTTCGCCTTTAATAACCACCTTTTCCGATTTACTTCCTATGCCCAGGATATCTTCCATACCGGCATCTCCCTCATTGCCTTGCCCGCCGAACCGGCGATTAGACGGAGGAGGATCCCAGCTGAAATTAGCCGGTTCAAGTCCAGACAGGCTGTTCATGATTTCCTGCTTGATCTTCGGAATGGAATAATTCCTGAACTTTTTATAATTCTTATCCAGCACAATAGTAAGTTGTGCTTCTTCCTCATATACCTGGCTAATTATATCCTTTTTTTCTTTTAATTTTTCAAGCCGCTTTTCCGCATCGGCAACCATCAAATCGGTATTGTCGAGTGTGGTTCCTCCGGGCATGGTGACATACAGGCTTAGTTCGACAATTTCAGGCTCCTGCACCTTTATGAAACTTATTCCAAGGCTTATTAAAAGGGTAATAAAAAATAAAGCGAGTGCGCCAAGAGCTGTAGCTGCCGGATTTCGCATACAGGTTTTCAGGATCACCCTGTAAACCTGGATCAGCCGGTTGTGGAAAGAAATGGAACTGAACATGGCTGCCTGGCTTTCCTTTGTCCTCTTCAAGATAACATGAGTAAGCATTGGAACCAGCATCATAGCCACAATCAGTGAAATCATCAACGTTGATACTATGGAAACGCCGACATGTTTGCCAAGAATGGCAATCATAAAGTTTTTAGAAAAAGCAAACGGAAGGAAAACCATCACTGTCGTCAGGGTACCGGCCAGTATGGATCGCCATACTTCGGTGGTTCCCTGAATAACTGCCTTGTCGGTGTTCACATTGCGTGATGCCAGCCGGTAAATGTTTTCCATTACAACAACGCTGTTATCAAGGAGCATTCCAATGGAAAGAGCCATTCCCAACAGTGTAAGACTGTTAATTGAAATGCCTGCAGCATAAAAGAAATTGAAAGCCGTGTAAACTGAAATAGGCATGGCAAAAGCCATGGCAACCACAAGCCGTATATTTTTAAGGAATATCCAAAGGATGAAAATCGCCAGTAATCCGCCTACAAGAGCAAGGTGTATGATCTGGTTAATATTCCTCTCCATCCTGTCGGCCGAATTATTCTGAATGACAATGGCTACATCTTTATATTTAAGATCCTTGTTCAGCGCCGCAATTTCATCCTTAACCCGGCCTGAAAGTTCAATCATATTCGACTGGGTGTCACGGGTGAGCTGTATGGTAACCGCTTCCTTGCCGTTAACCCTGCTATAGGAATCTTCATTCTTAAACCCGAAACGGATATCGGCCACATCGCTGAGTTTAATCGATCCCTGTGATTTTACAACCAGGTTACTTATGTCTTCCAGGTTATTGTATTCAGCTGTCACGTTAACAAAGTACATTCTGTCGCTCTGTATGACACGACCTGAAAATACCCTGGAGCGACTGTTCTGGCTGATCACATTGCGAATGGTGGCTGCCGTTATTCCATAAGCCCTGCATATTTCATCCTTAAGCTTGATTTCTACTGTTCTTTCCCTACCTCCAAACACAGCTACATTGGCTATTCCGTTGATGTGCTGAAGCCTGTTGTATATATCGCGGTTTACCACTTCACGAACCCTGTCGACCCCGCCTCCTCCCCGCACCTGCAGCGTCATCAGGTTATTGTTGAGCATTTCCATATCAAACCGGAGGGCCTGGACATAGAAATCAGAAGGCAGGTTTTTCTTTACTTCTTCAATTTTTTCGAGGAGTTTCAGATACGCAAATTTGAGGTCGGTGTTTTGCCTGTAGGATATTTGAATAAATGCCTGCTGTTGGTCGATTGTGGATTCAATTTTTTCAACACCTTTCAGGGTTCCTATTGCGCCTTCAATGGGAATTATAGCCTGGTTTTCGATATAATCAGGGTCCATTTCCATTGAAGTGGCAACCGATACAAATAAATATGGTATCTGTGTATTCGGGAAAAGTTCCACAGGCAACTGACGGTAAGAAAAAACGCCAAGCATCGTCACCCCTGTAAAGAGCATGGCAATTAATATCCTGCGTTTTATTATAAAATCCATATGGCTTAGCTGGCAGGTTGATTTTTCTTACGATCGAATATATAGTAAACACAAGGTATTACAACCAGTGACATTACTGTGGATGCTGTTAATCCGGCGATCAAGGCAATTGCAAGCGGTGAGCGCAGTGATGCACTCTCTCCAAGGCCCAATGTTAAAGGAACCAGCCCGAGTATGGACGACAAACTCGTCATAAGGATCGGCCTGACCCTGTTTTGTCCGGCTTTAATGATAGCTTCCTTCAGAGGATACCCTTCTTCCCTGAACTGGTTAATGGCATCAACAAGTATGATCGAGTTGTTCACGGCGATGCCTCCAAGCATGATGATTCCGATGTAAGCCATGATATTGAGCGATTTTCCGAGCAGGAAAAAAGCCCAAATTGAACCGGCGCCTGCAAGAGGAATGGTGAGCAACACCGTAAAGGGATGTATTAGTGATTCAAATTGAGAAGCCATTACCATATAAACAAGTACAATCGATAAAATGAGGGCAAATCCAAGACTTGACATGGCATCCTGTCGCTTTTCCTCTTCTCCTGTTATGGAAATTGTGTATTCATTGGGTGCTCCAATCCCTGAAATACTTGCCCTGGCTTTGCCTATCACCTTGTCAAACGCTGCCGTTCTGTCGATGTCCGCTGTTACGGTGGCAATCCTGTTCTGGTTATCCCTGAGCAATTGTTTCGGGGAAACCGACTTTTCTATTTTAGCCACCTCGTAAAGGGGAACATCAGCTGATCCGCTCTTTAATGTGATTGAATTAAATTCAGCAAGGCTGATATCCGGCATACGCACTGTGATATCGCTTAATTCACCGGAGTTTTCATATTTCCCGGCCTGCTTGCCCATGAGTTTATCTTTCAGCTGCCCGGCAATGCCATCTGCAGTGAGATTATACATCGAAGCCATGTACCTGTCGATTATGACATTCACTTCAGGGGCACCCTGCTCAATGCTTGTTTTGAGATTATAAATCTCAGGAACACTGCCCAGCTTTTCCTTGATTTGTGAAGTGAGATCTTCAAGCACCGAAATATCCCTTCCCTGCACCTCAATGGTTAACGGAGACTCGTCTGTTCCCAGCGTGGATTCCAGTGCTGATTCGTCTCTTATAAGAGAAACTTCGGCGTCGGGTATGTTCTCGGTGAGTTTACTAATCTGTGCTATCAGAGACGAAGACTGTTTCATCGCCTCCTTTTTCAGCCTTATTTTTATTGTGGCAGTATTTTCATTTTGAAATACCGATTTCTCAGAAGATGAAGTTTCCGATGGTCCGGCCTGGCTGTAAATCATCTCAGCTTTGTCGCCAAGCACTTCCGAAAGCATTCCCTCCAGATTTTCAATTAATCCCTGTGTTCTCACAAGTTGAGTACCTTCAGGCAGTTTGATTTCAATTGAAAATTCATTGATCTCACTCTGGGGGATGTATTCACTACCCACCTTAGGCAGGATGAGCACAGTACCGGCAATTATTATTGCTGCTGCAAGCACCACTTTTCCGCGGTTATCGATCATCCGGCCAATAAACGACGAATACCAGCTGAATCGGAGGGCTTTAGTTTCAGTGAATTTGAACTGCTTTGTATACAGTGAATTAAATAACATTGGGATGATCAGGATGGCCACAATAAGTGAGATCACCTGGGTAAAAGCCACCGTCCATGCCTGGTCTTTGAATAAAGCCCCTGAAGCCCCGTGAAGGTATACGATGGGAAGAAAGACAACTATGGTTGTTATTGTGGATGAGATGATAGCCCCACCCACCTGTGAAGTGCCGTTGATGCAGGATTCACGGATAGATAATCCCGTTTCGCGGTTCCTGAAAATATTTTCCACGATAACAATGGCATTATCCACAAGCATTCCGGCACCAAGTGCAAGACCACCGATGGTCATTATGTTTAATGAAAGTCCTGCGAAATATAAAACCACGAATGTGGCTATGATCGAAATAGGCAGAACTACCACAACAATTAGAGTCAATAAAAATCTCCGTAAGAACCAGAAAAGGACAATGATTGAAAAAATAGCCCCTATCAAAGCCGTATCGCGCAGTTCACCAATTGCATTCTGAATAAATGAAGCCTGGTCCTGCACGATTGTGAAATTGTATCCCGGCAATGATTTTTCAATGGTTTCAAACTGTTTGCGTATTTCTTTAACCGCTTTAACAGTGTTGTAGCTGGTTTCTTTATATATTGAAAGACCTACGCACCTTTTGCCATTAACCCTGACAATATTCTCAGGGTCCTTATTGGTAAAACTTACCCTGGCAACGTCTTTCAGGAATACAGGAATTTTGGATGTAACTCCTGTCGCAGTTGCAGCGGCAGGTAATGACGTGGATGCTGATGATTTATAGGTAACCACAAGGCTGCTGAGATCATTTTCACTGGCAACCATTGATGTACCTTTAATAATATATCGTTTCCCCATTTCAACAATACTGCCACCGGATACATTGCGGTTCATGCTCATGATCTGCTGCACCAGGTTGTCGGTAGTAAGGCCGTATGCACTCAGCCGGTAAGGATCAGTCTCTACAATGATTTCCTTTTCTTCAGTTCCCGATAATACCACATCAGCTACTCCCTCAAGCCTGATCAGCTCGTTCCTTATATAGTTCTCACCGGTTTTCCGGAGTTCATTCATGTCGGCGATCTCCGGATGCGACATGGCTAAGATCATAACCGGGGATGCGTTGGGATCGTGCTGGGTGATCACAAAATTATCGATGTCCTGGTTCTGGCTGAAATTGGTGAGCGACTTCTGCAAGTCAAGGAATGCTTCATCCATGTCGGTTCCCCAGTTGTATTCCACCTTAACCCTTGCAGCGCCTACCATACATGTTGAAGAAACCCTGGATACACCTTTCAGTCGCATCACCTGCGATTCGATGCCTTCCACAAACTGCTTTTCAATTTGTTCAGGAGGTCTTTCCCCTGATTTCAGCTCAACGAAAATACGGGGCGCACTGATTTCAGGAAATAAGTCAATACTAAGCTTTCCCAGTGAAATATATCCCAGCAGTATGATTCCCAGGATCAGCATGGATATGCTTACCGGGTAATCCACAGCAAATTGAACTATTTTTTTCATGTCGGCTATTTCATTTCCTTTACTTTCGAACGATCTCTCAACGTCTCGAAACCTTTAACAACAATCCGTTCATCCAATTTAAGACCTGATTTGATTTCCACTTCCTTTGGATTCTCAAGTCCGAATTCCACTACCCTTTCATAAGCGATGCCTTTATCCACAACAAAAACACTGTTACCCCTCTGCTTTGAAACAACAATTTCTTTGGGAACAACAATTGTGTTTTTGGCTGATGCCACAACTATTTCGCCTTTCACAAACATTCCCGGCCTCAGTTTGAGACCTGGATTATTAATAAGCACAAGCCCTTTGAATGACCTTGTTTCCGCATCAATTGCAGGCGACAACTGTTCCACCAAACCTGTGAGGGTGTCATTCGGCAGGGTATAATTGGTCACGCGGATTGACTGGCCTGTTTTGATCTCACTCATGCTTTTCTCAGGAAGATTGACATCCATATGAAGCTTGCTGTAATCCATGATTTTTACGAGAATGGCAGCGGCATCTATCTTTACACCGGGAGTGAAATAAGGCAGGTCGATTATAACACCCGTGAAGGGCGCTTTTACATGCATTTTTTCAAGGCGGATCAACGCATCGTTGTAATTGTAGTTGGCATTGATATAATTGATCTCTGCATTTTTCAGTTCACTCAGCGTAACTCCTCCCATATCGTAAAGCGATTGCTGTTTGTCGAAGACCTGTTTTGTAATCTCCAGGTTGAGCTTCAGTGAGCTTATTTTAACGTTATTCTCATATTCTTTGTCGCTGATCTCAATAATTTCGCTTCCCTCATTCACTTTGTCACCCAGGGCATACTGCCTCCCGGTAGCCGGATTAGTTTTCAACTGGTAGTTCCCTGAAACCTCCGATTTCAATGTAACTTCCTTAGCAGGTTTCACTGCACCGTTGATTTCGATGAATTCCTCAATTGACTTGGGCTTTAATTCAGATACGGTAACAGGAATAGTGATATCCTTACCCAGGTTATCCTGGTTTTTATTGCAGGATGCAAGAAGCAAAAGCGTAAGCGTAATAATTAGCAGATTTTTCATGGCAGATGTTTTCAATTGACTGAGTGTTAAAGTTTTCTATATTATTCAGACTGCAGGTTTTGCTGTAATTCCTGTGGAACAAAACTTCTGTTGTTTTCAAAATCCCATAGTGACTGAATTTTCATGTTTAGTAATTCAAGTTTATAGCTTATAAGACTGTTAGAAAGATCGATTTTTTTCTGTGAAAGCTGATTCTGAAAGAGGTTCAGGTCCATCCCTGTCAGATCACCGTTTTTATATCGTTCAAGATTGATGTCGTATGTGAGCTGAGCGTTTTTTTCGTTTTGCCGTGCAATTTCAATTTGCAGGACCAGGTTTTCAAGGTTCCGGTATACCTCGCGGATGCCCATTTCGACCTGAGTACGCTCTACTTCCTTATTGATTTCATTGATACGGACAGCGGCCTCGGCAGCCTTGATTCTCGATTTTCTTTCACCCCAGTCATATAAAGGGATGTTAAATCCCAGGGTTACCTGGGGTGTGCGAGTCGGTTTATCGTAAATCCTTGCAAAATCTTCGTTTTCACCAATAATACCGATTGACAGGTCGACATTGCCGGCAAATTCATTTGTAGCTTTTGCCACTACCAACTGTTGTTTGCTGTTTTCGATGTCAATTTCGCGTTGCCTTAATTCCATGCGGGCTTCAAGGCCATTTTGCATGGCTTTCTCAAGATCAACCATAACCGCTTTGAATTCAATATTCGCAGTTACGGTGAAATCAGTATTCAGGGGTAAACCCACATATTGTTTGAAGTCGTCCTTGGCATTTTCAAGATTTACTTTTGCAGTCTGCAGGTTCGACTTGCTTGTTGTAAGGTTCAGTTCAGCCTGGTAAAGTTCTTCCATAGCCGATAATCCGCCTTCTACCTTACTTTTTATGATGTCATAGCTTGTCTGGCGATTCTTGAGATCTTCCTCGGCAATTCCCAGTGCCATGATCCGCTGGTATACCACATAAAAATACTGACTTACGGCCCTTTCCATGTAAAGGCGCTGGATCGAATAGCTAAGGGTGGCATTTTCAAGTGCCAGGCGCAGTTGTTCGAGTTGCATCCGAAGCCTGTTGTATGTAAATAAGGGCTGAGAATAGCTCAGGTACAGGTTATTACTGAATCCTTTAAACTCTTCGGCACCTTGCAGGTCACTGGTTTCATTCTGATACGATAGTGTATTAAGCAGCCTGATACTTCCATCCGTGATTTTTATGGGTTGCGAAACAACAAAATCTCCGGATACTTTCTTGCTTTCAGTCGTGATCCATTTGCCAAGAGGACTATAAAAAGTTCTGTTCTGGTTATAGTCAAATGGTGTCAATTGAAATTTAAACAAGGATTTTGTCGAGGCTTCCTGGGCCTTTAAATTCTCCCGGCTTATTGTCATCTGAAGTTCCGACTTCTGTATTTCGGGACTGTTTTTGGCGGCTATGTCCATCGCCTGTTCAAGAGTTATGATTTCCTGGTTAAAGGCGAAAGGAGTAATAATGAAACAGAAGAAAACTAAAAAAAGTAGCTTCATATAAGTTGTTCGTTTTAGTTACTTGGTTAATACCCATTTAATGGCATCGGCAAACACCAGTTCACCGTTGCTCCGGTTTGTGACCAATACTTTGCCGGTATCGGCCGAAATATACCAGCTTCCCAGGTAGTTCCATCCCTGGTCCACATCTTTGGTTGACTCGTTTATTTTTTCTTCACCATTGTCGTGGTAAACGGTGAGGTTATAATTCGTGGATTTGTTATTGTTTCTCCAGCCTTCATCCACTTTATCCACATAAAAATATACATCATACATTCCATCCTCCGGAAGCACCGTCTTCCATAAAGCCGATCGTTCTCCTGTGCCGGATCTTGTGTAAAAAGCCGACCGCACGTAGGTTCCGTAAAACTCCGACCTGAGCACGGCTTTCCACTCCCTGGGCGGATTCCACCACCAGATGGAGGAATACTTAAAGCGGTCATCTTTCTTTTTATTCACAAGTGATTTAAGAAAAGCTTCATTTTTCGTTTGCAGGTATTTGAAATAGTTATCCTCATTATCTGCCACAAACTCGTTCTTCTCTGTAATGTTATCAAAGAAAGGTATAGGAATAATTGTATCAAGAGCAGCAGTACTGCGGGTTTCAGTAAATCCTGAAAATCCGTAAATGAGGTTATTCGGAAGATTTCGTGAAATGTTGGTCACAACCGACATACGGGCCGGTTCGGAATTAAATACATAACCGATCTCAAAGGAAGATTTGGCCGGGAGGAATATTTTCTTTGAAAAATCAACTTTAAAACTGTTATCCCATTCATTTTCCCTTGTGCGGTTCGGATCATTGAATTCCACATTCAGGGTGATCATTCCGTCGCTGTTTTCAGGATTTGAAATGAAAAATCTGACCTGGTATTTGGTTGATTCGCCCTGTATGATTTTATATGATCGTAGATTTTTTACTATAAATCCCGGCAATTGTTTCTGAACGTACCAGTCGCTTATTTTCTGTGCCAGATCAGTGTGAAATCTCTTTGTAAACTCACTATTCAGATCTTCAAACCGAATCGGTTTATGTGCATGACTTTTAACCAGGAAATTGATAAGGGAATCGATTTTTTCCGATCCATATTCAGCACTGAGCATATTAAAAAGCGACAATCCCTTTACCTGGATAAGATCACCCAGGTTAACCGCATTTCTTTCCTCTTCTTCTACAGGGATTCCTTTCTGAAGAATCTCCTCAAGCGTCGAATTTTGCAATAACAGGTTTATTTTTTCTGCGGCGCTCAGATCCTCGTACCATTCAAGTGTGGCAGCTGCCGTATTGTTCCTTTCACTTACATAGGTTTCTGTGGCAATTGAAATCACCGGCCATTTGTCGCTCTGAACCCTTGTAAAACAGCTGAAATATTGAGGGAAAAGTGAATAGGTATGCCAGTTAACGATATTATCATAATTGAAATGCTGACCTCTTTTAGCCATGAAATTATCCTTAATGAATTCCCTGAAAAGATCAGTCTGAACAACCACAGGCAAAGCTTCTTCATTATTGTTCTTCATGTTCTTTTCAATCCTGTACTTTCGCCCCCTGAAATCGGAAGAATTGAAAAGCACTCCCTTTTCAGGGCACAGGATCATTTCAGGTTGAATGGCATCGCTGGCATAAGAATAAATGTGACTGTACAAGGCAAAATGAACAGGCACTTCAGCCAGCATTAAGCGTTTGAACGGATAACTGAATCCCAGACCGGCTTCATATTCCTTTTTAAGATCCCGGATCAGGTAAGGAATGGTGTCATGTGCCTCAGTGAAATACTCTTTGAAATAGTCATGTCCTTTAATAGCATAGAGCGCATATTCAACCGAATCCACAATGGTATCGTATTTAACGTAATCTCCAGCAAGCAGTGAAATCCCGGTTAGCGGAAATTCGGGTCTGAACTGAACCTCTCCCTGCTTATCTTCTATCCTCCTGCCCTGCGAAATAACCGTCAATGCCGGAGATGTTTTAACATTCAATGAATACCCGGTAAAATCAGGTGAATAATGCATCGGCCTTTTTGTTGCATATCCTGTACCGGCGAGAGGGTACCAGATCACTTCAGGCGTAAGGCAGACATAATTATCGGTTAAAAAGCTGAATCGTTTATGGAGCCGGAATACTTCGAATGTAATATCTTTTTCAAATGTTTTCTGATCCATATCGAGAAAGGCTACAGCTTCATTTATTGAGCCATTGTAAAGAACCGACAGGTTAATCGAATCGCCTGGTAAAACGGGTGATTCAGGAATTACTCTCAGAATCTGCAAATCGCGCAGATAACGTGTATTTTGACTGTTTGTTTTCACATCGGTAACAGACAGACCAGGATTCAGGCTGAAAATAAGGGTATCCAGCGGAACAGAATCCGCATTGTGAATTAATAAATCAGCTCTGACCTGTATTGTTTTACCCTTATGTTCCAGTTGAATTTTACATGAATCGACTACCGGCCTGATGCGATCCACGTACCTGTTATTGAGAGAAATAATATCCCTGCGGTAATCCCTCAATAAATATTTATTATCGAGGTATTTGTATGCCATAAATCCGCTGATGGCAAGGAAACCAATTCCCGCAAGCAACGGCAGATGCATGAACCTGTTTGATTGGGGCAAGCGCTGAAGTTTATATATGGTAAGAAAAATGAAGCCTAGTCCCGCTACAAAATAAATACTCCTGTGCAATATGATTTCACCCGTACTGGCAAATCCGGTTATGGATGAATACAACATGGGCACCTGGTAAGCTATGTAATCGAAAAGATGAAACGCCTTTTTATTCAGATAGAAAACAGTGAGAGCAATGTAACCGGTAAGCAGAATGAAAGTAATAGCCTGGTTATTGACCAGTACCATTATAAAAAAAGTAAGGCCGAGAATAAACACCAGGGTCGGAATGCTTATGAGCAGAGGGTAGGTAAAATAGGCAAGTATGCTTTGGGAAGTGGTATTGCTGATAAAGGTGAATCCGATTCCCATGAGCAGAATGAAAATATTGAGAAGAAGGAATACGGCAAGTACTCCCAGCGTTTTACCAAGGATGTACTGAGAATTCGACATCGACCTGGCGTAGATCACCTCGACGGAGTCGTTTTTCTTATCCTGTTTCAGGAATTCAGAACCGAGGAAAACGGCGACAATTGCCTGACCCAGGTTAAGGATAATCATATTCGTATAAGGAACCGAGCATGAAAGTGCCTTATAAATCCAGGGAGCACCGCTTGCAGCAAGGTTCATAGCCAGGTTGAATATTCCGAGTCCGAGAATGGCACCTCCGGTAAAGATTCTGAAGAACCAGCTGCGTAAAAGGGTCCGCATTTCGTACGCAGCAATGATGCGGGTAGTATAAAATGACATATCAGGCCGCTAAAATGGTTTCCATAAAATAAACATAGGCATGTTCAAGGTTCGGCTCAATCTCAATTGCAGTGGCAATACCCGGGTTATCGCCGACAAGCTGAATCTCCCAACCATCTTCCGAAGGGATAGTAGAAGTCACAGCATACTTCTGTTTCAGCATATCATATTCAACACCGGCAGTCTGCACCTGCCATACATGACCCCTGGCCATATCAATCAGTTTCTGCGGTGATCCGCTGAACTGTATGGTTCCTTCATTCAGTAGGGCCAGCTCACGGCATACGCTGGATATATCACCCACAATATGAGTTGATAACAAGATAATGATATCCTGGTGGCTGAGTTCGGAAAGAATATTTCTGAAGCGGATTCTCTCTTCAGGATCGAGACCTGTTGTGGGTTCGTCTACAATGATGATCTGTGGATTGCCAATAAGTGCCTGCGCAATTCCGAGCCTCCTTTTCATTCCGCCGGAGAGGTTGTTGGCCTGCCGGTCTCTTGCATCAAACAAACCGACTTTTTCAAGCCATTCATCCACTTTTGCGTTTCTTTCCTTTGTTGAGGTAATGCCGGCGAGTCCGGCAGCATAATCCAGGAACTCCCAAGTTTTCAGTTTGCTGAAAAACCTGAAATCCTGCGGAAGATAACCCAGCATTTTCCTGATTTTTCCCCTGTCATTCAACAGATCCAGCCCGTTAACTTTTACATTGCCGGATGAGGGTGTGAGAAGGGTTACAAGGATGCGGATGAGGCTGGATTTCCCTGCACCGTTTGGACCCAGCAAACCAAACATGCCATTACCAATGGTCAGGTTTATATCTGAAAGGGCGCATTTGCCGTTCGGATATATTTTATTTAAATGATCGATTTCGATTTTCACAGATAAAGCTTACACAGATATGACGCATGAAGGTATGAAAAAATTACATCTGCATAGAAAATCATTAGACAACCTTCCTTTTAAAATTTTGTTAAACTCACCTGAATATTTTAAAAAGAGCATTATAACTTCTAAATTTACAGTCAACTAACATTAATCCATCATTATGAAAATTAAAAGTATCCTCATTACGGTTATAGTAACTGCTATGACAGTATTTTTCATTGCATCGTGCAATAAAGCACCCCAGACGAAAGTGGAATATTACAGGAATCTCCTGTTCAGTGAAACAAATTTCGACACTGAAAAAGGCAGTCATCCGTTAACACCCGAGCAAGCCAAAGACATTAACAGTTACAAATTCACCTATAATGAAACCGGCCGTCTTGTTTCTGTAGAATTTGTAAGGAATGACAGCCTTCTTGGATATTCTAACATGGATGGAGCTGCAAAAGTGATTTACACCTATGAAAACGGTAAACAGATCAAACGTTTTTATGATAAGTCGAACAAGCAGATTGCTGTTAACGGTAATGTTTATACTTACGAATTCACACTGGATTCAACCGGAATGAGGACGGGACTAAAATTCCTTGATTCTGCCGGCGCCGCCGTGGAAAGCAGGAATAAGATTCATTCTTATGTTTGGACAAAACTTCCTGACGGCATGATAAAAGAAAACAGGTATAACCTGGCCAACCAGGAAACCATTATGAGCGAGTTCTGTCCTTTTTATGAGCTCCGCTTTTCATATAATGATAAAGGTTTTGTAACCCGCATGGCTAATTACCAGGGTGACAGCTTGTACAATTGCACGGCTGAAAATTGCGGTGACATTGGTGTTTCCTATTTCTTCTTTGAAAATTCAGATGCCGGTGACCAGTTATCATTTTCGGTTCACAACACTACAGGCAGATTATCGAATTTATACTGGGGATGGGCAAAAAGAGTAAACACAGTGGATGAAAACGGTTATGTAACCGAAACCAAAGTATTTGACCAGGACGATGAACCGGTTGGCGGCACCCAGATCCCTGTTACCCGCAATACATATGATGAACATGGAGCACTTGTTAAAACAGAGCACTTCGATAAAGACGGAAACCTGTTAGAAAACGGAAATGGTGTTGCATACACCCAATTCAAATATGATGAAAAAGGCGAGCGTACAGAAACTCTCGATTTCAACAAGAACAATGAACCGGTAGCTCCGAAACAGGCTGCTATCTAATAGCGAAAAAATGAAATGTATTAATTGCCAGATACTATTAACGGCAATACTGTTTACCGGATTCTGGGGCTGTAATTCAAAAACACCTGAAACAGCCCCAAAATCCGATACAATAGCTGCTGTAACGAATGTGAACATCGGACAGGAAACGCAATTGCTTATGGATGATCTGAAAACCAACGGCAATTATGTGAATACGCGTGAGTTTCCTTCTTTAATTAAAGCTTCTGTTGTAAAAGAGGCTGTTGACCAGAATAAGAAGGTTCAGATTATTGATCTGAGAAAACCTGCTGTTTTTGCCCAGGGTCATATAAAAGGGGCTGTGAATAAGAAATTCAGTGATTTGCCCTCGTATTTTGAATCAGGCATCAAGCCCTTTGAATATGACAAGATAGTTCTTGTTTGCGACGATGGCCAGATATCAAGCTACGCCACTTCGCTGCTAAGACTCATGGGATACGGAAATGTTTACGCCATGCGCTGGGGCATGAGTTCATGGAACACTCAGTTTGCTGAAAAGTCCTGGCTTAGCGGACTCTCCGGCAAATATGAACCGCAGCTGGACACGAGTGAAAATCCAAAGCCGGTTGCCACTACGATGCCTGAATTAAAAACTGGACTTACAACGGGACAGGAGATTTCATCTGCCCGGTTTAAAGATTTGTTTGCTGAAGGAACCGACAGCGTGCTTGTTTCTGCCGATGAAGTCTTCAAAAATCCCGGCAGGTATTATGTGATCAATTACGAACGCAAGGATAAGTACGATGACGGACACATTCCGGGCGCTGTAAGGTACAAGCCTAATGCGACTTTAAGTTTTGTGAATGAAATGGCTACCATCCCTGTAGATAAACCGGTTGTTGTTTATTGCGGTACGGGGCATAATTCCGGATTTGCCACCGCCTACCTGAGACTTATGGGCTATAATGCCAAAACATTAAGATATGGCAATAACGGGTTTATGCACGACAGAATGGTTAAAGATCCGGCGAAACTATCATGGCTGCCTTTCTCAAAGGCTGATATCAATGATTTTCCGGTTGTGAAATAATATTTGTGGCGTTCCTGTAGAGACGCACAATTGTGCGTCTCTACGAAATGTCCTATTGTAAAATAAAGAGGTTTTTGATTCCCACCTGAGCCAGGAGCATCCAGGTACGTGCAACTTTAGCCTGGTCATTTGATATGAGGATAATGTTTCCTTTGTGTTTATTAAGAATTTTAAGGTTCTCCTTATCCATTAAATTTTCAGCTGATACAACAATTTGATTATCATAAGAAGGATACTTCTCTTTATCTAAATTTACAAACAGGTTACTGCCTTTCAGCTGGCCAAGTGTTGCAGTGGTAACCAGGTTGGAGCCGGTGAATGAAAGTTCAGCCATCTTGCGTGCATCATTCCGGAAATGATTGCGGGATAGTGATTTAAAAGCAACACCGGATAAAAGTCCGGCAATTATAATAATAGGTATAATTCTGGTTTTCATAATATGCAATTTATTCACATCCGCCATCAAGTTTCTTTCTTTCAATTTCTTTTGAAGCCATGTACTTTTCCTTCAGGCTGTCGGGAAGGCTATTGATTTCATCAAACATTGTTCTTGCCTTGAAACGAACCTCAAACAGGGCATTTTCCCTTGCGCTGATCGTCTCACCTTTGAATACCGATTTCATTATATCTTTATTCCATCCTGAAAGACCGCCCTTCATCACATAGCAGTTTGAAAAACCGATGCCTGTTGCCAGCAGCCAGGCGTAATTGGATTCGAGATCATTATCACAATAGAAAATCTTTTTCATGTCAGAGCCCAGGAGACTTTCAAGATCCGATGACAGGAATTCGGAGTAAGGGATATTCACAGAACCGGGAATGTTTGATCTTTTATACTCATCCCTGCTTCGCAGATCAATCAATCTGACAGAATTATCCTCACTCACAACAGCCCGGGCTACTTCGTCCGGAGTAATATACGATGATTGATCCATTGCGGCCTTCATTACATTCTCAGGCTTGCCGTGAAGTGAATACCTGCCTGAAAGGGGAAGAAAGGCAAGTATTAAAGAAAGTACAATCAGCGTTATGGAAAAGGGAATGCGATTCGTTTTCATAGCAGTTTAAATATTATTTACAGGCCTTGCAAATTTCTTCTCGGCTGCTTCAGCAAGCCAGAACATAGCAGCAGCAATGACAACCATTAAGAAAATAAATAGTCCGGGTGATATCCCGAACACTTCATTGATTTTTACAGGTCCTTTGTATCCGGCATCTGCCAAAGGCTGAACCCAGGGATAAGTCTCAGCAAATAAAAATGCACCGGTGAGTCCGCCCAGGACATAAAACAGTCCGTCAATTTTTCCTATTGAAAGAGCAGTAACCCCGGTTCCCGGACAAAACCCTCCCATTATAAAACCGGCGCCCATAATTATGCCGCCAACGATGGCTGAAGTAACATAATATTCATTGACATATACCCGGTTCAGATCAAGAAGTCCGAAATACCCGAGGAATTGTGAGCCGATCAGTGCAACAATGGCGGCTGTAAAAAACACTTTTAATACGGTGGTATCATAACCGTAAAACATACCGGCCAGTTTACGGCTTGATGAAAACCCGGCCTGTTCAAGCGAAAAACCAAAACCAATCCCGATCAACAGGGCGATCGGTAAGTTCAGCCAGGCTGGAAATGATGACATTGTGGATATTGGGGCCATGTTGTTTATTGTTTGAAGTTTGAGGTTTAATGTTTGATGTTTAATGTTTATCACCCTGAGCCAAGTCGAAGGGTGATCCCTGAGCTTGTCGAAGGGTCAAATCCAGTTTTTCCTGAAGAACCAGGCAAAGGCGTAGGCGGATCCAAAAATCGCCATCATGGTTACAAAACCTGCCACGCTGAGCACAGCCATACCGGACAGTGCCGCACCGCTTGTGCACCCTCGTGCCAGCTGGGCCCCGTATACGAAAAACATTCCCCCGATATAAGCGAAAATCAGTCGTTTTGCATTTGAAACCCGTGGTCCCTTTTCGATTTTAAATTTCAATCTTCGTGACAAAGCGCCTGATATAAAGCCGCCCGCCAACACCCCCAGGATAACGAATGTGAGCCAGTTGGTAAAAGGTTTTTCACCGTTTTCAAAATATTTGCTGTAGAAAGCCGATTTTTCAGCGTGCGGCTTGTCCACCGCTCCTACAATAGAAACAACACAATATTTCAGACCTCCGCTGGCACCAAGTCCCCTGCCTGCAAGAAACATGGAGGTAAGAAGGACAAGCCCAAGCAAGGTGCCGGCCAGGTAAGGATTCATGTAATTCGTTTTCATGCGGTTAAGATTTGATGTTAAAGATAAATCATAAGAAACTATTACAGTCACGCTTAACAGAAAATTAACAAGGTGTATATCGTACCCGGTAATTTTTTACATTTGATATAATAAACCCTTTTTTCACATGCGCTTTTTAGGAAATATTATCTGGCTTATTTTTGGCGGACTTGCTACTGCCATTGAATATATAATGGCCAGTGTTGCCTTAATGATTACTATCATAGGGATCCCGTTTGCCTTACAAACCCTGAAGCTGGCAGTTCTCGAAATCTGGCCATTCGGGGCAGAAATCAGAATACGGGAAAATCAACCCGGTTGTATTTCAACACTCATGAATTTCATATGGCTGTTTGTGGGTGGCATACCCATTTTTCTCACCCACCTGTTTTTCGGAATATTACTTGGAATCACCATCATCGGAATTCCATGGGCGAAACAGCATTTTAAACTGGCAGGTCTTGCCCTTACACCTTTTGGGAGAGAAGTTATTTACAGGTAATATACCCTGTTATAATTCGATGTTAAAGGTTGTGTAATCGTTTTCCTTTGATATAACAGACAATGAACCATTATGAAGTTTGATTACTTCCTGGCATATGGATAGTCCGATACCTGATCCATCTTTTTTGGTTGTGAAAAAGGGAACAAAGATTTTGTCCTGAATCGATTGAGGAATATAAGGACCATTGTTTGAAACACTGATCTTTACACGGTTTTTCTGAAAAACTCGCATTTCAATCCGGATCAGCCGGTCACCTTCTGTTTCACTGACTGCGTCAATGGCGTTATTTAAAAGGTTGATCATTACCTGGTTCATCAGGTTCTTGTCAATGGCTACATTTTTGATCCTGTTATCTTTGATGATCTCGAAAAGGATACGGTTCTCCTTCATTTTCTCACTGAAGGCAATTCGCACCTGGTCCATCCATTCACCTGTATCAACGCTATGGATTACCGGTTTCGGCAGTTTTGAAATCTTCCTGTAGTTTTCAATAAATGTTTTCAGGCCGGTACTGTGTTCATCAATCAGATTCACCCCTTTTTGTGTTATTTCAAGAGATGATGCATCAAGATCACTTAAGGTGACCGGGTTACCGTCTTTAAACAGGAATGACTGCAAAGTCTTTGAAGCTGATGTGATGGGTGAAATAACATTCATAATTTCATGGGTCATCACGCTGATCAGTTTGCGGTATGACTCAATTTCCCGTGTTTCCATTTCATACCGGATGTCCTGAACCGAAATAAGCTTTAAGACCTGGTTATCCTTTTTAAGCAGTGTTGCTTTAAAGTTGAGAAGCATAAGTTCATTTCCTATGACCTGTTTGTAAATCATATCATGTCCTGCATTCAGAAGACAAAGCGCATCAAAGAACTCAGGATTCCGGTTTTTCAATTGCATGGGATTCGTGCTTTCTGCCGAAATTCCGGCATAATGGCAGGCTGAATCATTGATCAGTTCGATGTGATTTTGTTCATTCAAAACAACAAAACCCGTAGCTGAATTCTTTATCAGGGCTTTATAGTAATTTTCATTGTATTCAAGTTGCATGCGGATTGATTGGAAATGGCGGTTGGCTTCATTCATTTTTTCATGCAGCCTCGAAAGGGTGCGGTTTTTTATATTTACCGGAAACTGCTGGGTTGTATCATTGTTTTTGAGTGATGTAAAAAAGAAAGCCACCTGCCTGTTCGTTCTTTCTGTGCTCTGTAAAAAGTTATACAATGCAAAAACCGCCGGTATGAATAATCCGGCAGAAACTCCGGGCAAAGATTTGCCCCACAGATAACCGGAAGCGATGAACAACAAAACAGCAACCGATAATAAAGGCAACCGGTGCTCAAAATAGATTATTCTCTCAGAGGCCATATTTTTTGATTTTGTTGTAAAGCGTTTGACGTGTGATTCCCAGTTGCTCTGCAGCAGCTGTCTGGTTCCAGGCATTGCGGACCAGGGCATTTTGTATCATTTTTTTCTCCATGTCATCCAGGGTGACGGCCGTTACCGGAGATGATGTTTCATCATTTCCGGGGAAGAAATCAGATGCCCGGAGAACTGGATTTTCGGCAAGGATGACCGCTTTTTCAATAGTGTGCTGTAATTGCCGGATATTTCCCGGCCAGGGATTGGACCTGAGCCTCTCAAGGGCATCCTCCCCTATTTTTAAACCGGTTTTATCATACCGGTTTTCATATATCTTCAGGAAATGGTTGGCCAGGTCTTCAATGTCTTCCGGCCTTTCACGTAAGGGCGGTATATGTATCTGTATTGTATTCAGCCTGTACAGGAGGTCCTGCCTGAATTGTCCCGCAGAAACCATTTGGCTGAGGCCTTTATTCGTTGCACTTACCAACCGGATGTCAATCGGAATATCTGAAGTTGAGCCTACCGGTGATATTTTTCGTGTTTGTAAAACAGTCAAAAGCTTCGATTGCATGTGCAGCGGAATGTTGCCTATCTCATCCAGGAACAAAGTGCCTTTGTCTGCAACCAGGAACCTGCCTGTTTTATCCTCAAATGCATTGGTGAAAGAGCCCTTCTTATGCCCGAAAAGTTCGCTTTCAAAAAGAGTTTCAGTTAACGCTGAGAGATCAACAAGGACAAACATTTCAGAAGAACGGCCCGATATGCGGTGAATCTCTTTTGCTATGACCTCTTTGCCCGTCCCGTTTTCACCTGTGATCAGCACATTGGCCTCAGTGGCAGCTACTTTTGAAACCACCTGCATGATGCTTTTCATTGCCTGTGACTTGCCTGTAACAACGGGATCATAGCGAACCGCTTCGCTTTTGATCTGATTCTCCCTTGATTTAAGCCGTGCAATTTCTCTGCCCGATTTCCGAAGCCTGTAAACAGACTGGATTGTTGCCATGAGTTTATTGTTATCCCATGGTTTCAGAACAAAATCTGCAGCTCCCTCTTTAAGTGCTTTAACGGCAAGTTCAATGTCGCCATAGGCTGTAATCATTATAACTTCAAGGTTAGGATGCTTCTTCTTGACTTCCCTCAGCCAGTAAATCCCTTCATTTCCTGTATTTATACCGGCTTTAAAATTCATATCGAGCAGAAGAATGTCATAATCCTTCTTTTCGAGTTCCTGCAAAAGAAGATTAGGATTCGGAAGAAGTCCGATATGCGAAAAACTTTTATTGAGTAACAATTGCAACGCATTCAGAATTCCCTTGTTGTCGTCTGCTATAAGGATGTTTCCTTCCATTGTCAGGTTAAGAGGTTTAAAGGTTCAGAGGTTCAGAAAGAATAGATAAATGTAAAAAAAATTCACGATTAACTGTAAAAATATTTTACAGCGGATGAAAAGGTATTCTTTTAACATACTATGATACAGCGTATTAAAATCATGGCATGGAAGTAGCATATGATTTTTCAAACCTAACATAAAATGATTAAAACTGTCAATCTTACAAAAATCTTCAGAACCGAACTGATCGAAACCACCGCATTGCTGAACGTGAATTTCGAGGTCAGGCCCGGAGAATTTGTAGCTATAATGGGACCATCGGGATGCGGTAAGTCAACACTGCTTAATATTCTTGGTCTGCTGGATAAACCCGATAAAGGCGAATACTATTTTAACGGAACCGGCATTGCAGGGATGAATGAACGACAGCTGACCAATCTGAGAAAAGGTAATATTGGCTTTGTTTTCCAGAGTTTTAACCTGATTGATGAACTGACAGTGTTTGAAAATATTGAACTTCCCCTGATAGCGTTGAATCATTCAAGGTCAAGACGGAGAAAAACAGTAGATGAGATACTTGAAAAAATGCAGATCGGTCACCGGAGGGATCATTTTCCGAGGCAGCTATCAGGTGGACAGCAACAGCGTGTAGCGGTATCCCGGGCATTGATTACCAGGCCTGCATTGATCCTGGCGGATGAGCCCACAGGAAATCTGGATTCCCAAAACGGTGAGCAGGTAATGGCATTGCTTGAGCAGTTGAATATGGAAGGAACCACTGTTGTAATGGTCACCCACTCCATCAGTCATGCCGAAAGAGCGCACAGGATCGTTAACCTGTTCGACGGACATATTATAGCAGAAAGGCTTGACAGGAGTTTTGAACCACAGACACACTTCAATAATTAAGAATATGTTCAGGCAATCATTTTACATCATATTCAGGAGGTTTTTCAAAGACCCTGTATTCTCTGTGATAACCCTGTCGAATCTGGCCCTTGGCTTCGCCACCTTTATAATTCTGGTTCAGTTTCTGAATACAATGCGGAATTGGGACAAGCATAATGTGAATTATGACCGGATATACAGGGTTCAGTTATTCCAGGATCAGAAAGAAAACGTTGTTTCTCACTCGAGCAGCATAACAGCCGCCTTGAGCCGTAATGATCTTCCACGTCTTGCGGCTGTTGAAAAGATAGTCCTTATGCATGATGTAGGAGATAATAACAAAGATGGCGTTTTTCTTTCTGTTGACCGGAAAAACGAAATCATGGTCCGGTATGGTTTTTACGCTGATCAGACTGTTTTTGATGTATTTACATTTCATTTTCTTGAAGGAGATCCCACACAAGCCCTTATCCGTCCGAATACGATTGTGCTCTCAAAATCGGTGGCAGACAAACTTTTCCCGGACGGGCAGGCGGCTGGAAAACAAATGTATGCCGAGAATAAGGTGGTATTGACGGTGACGGGTGTTTACGAGGATATTCCGCAAACTTCGACATGGCAACCACGGTTCTTACTGCCCATGCTTTCTTTTACTGAATTTACGGGCTGGAAAGACTATGAAAATAATTATTGGGCTTATAGTTTCTATACCTATGTTTTATTAAAGCCGAATGCTGACCCGGCAGATGTGGATAACAAAATTCATGATGCCCTTAAAAATTACAATAAAGATCACTATCCGTATTTAAGGCCTATGTCGCAGTTATATTTAAGGCCGTATTTTGATAGAGATTTTATGGTAGCTGTAGCACTGTTTCTTTTCACGGCCATACTGATTCTTACCCTTTCATCCATTAACTATATCAATCTTCAGACTGCCAATTCATCGACGCGGTTCCGGGAAATCGGCATAAAAAAGGCAGTAGGTTTTTCAAGGAAACAACTTTGGTACCAGTTTATGCTTGAATCGGTTGGCCTTGCCTTTCTAGGCGGGTTAATCGGTATTCTCCTGGCCCATCTGTCATACAATGCTTTCAACCAGATGATCCAGGCCAAAATTATTACTTCGATCTTTGGTGACTGGAAATTACTGGGATTTGTTTTATTAGTATCCGTTGCAACCGGATTTTTATCGGGGCTCTATCCGGCGTATGCCATTTCAAAATTCAATCCTGTTTCCGCATTGAAACAGAAACTTGTCCAGGCTGAAACCAATGGAATAAGCCTTAAAAAAGTTCTTGTAACCTTACAATTCAGCATTTCAATCTTCCTCCTTGCTTCAGGCTTTATCATCTACAGGCAAACCTATCATATGGTCCATTTCAATATGGGTTTTAATTCCGAACAGGTAATGTTTGCCAATATCATTACTGAAAAGAAAGGTTCATTTAGTGCACTCAGGGAACAGTTGCTTAAACATCCGGAAATCGCAGACGCCTCGGTTTCCGATTATATTCCTTTCGTACTTCCTGGTGGTGATGAACTTAACTGGGAAGGTGCCAGCAGTCCGGACGAGCAGGTATTTGTGAGGTTTTACAATGTGAGTTATGATTATGTAAATACCTGGGATATGAAAATAGTGAAGGGACGAAATTTCTCCAGGGATTACCCCGGTGATGCCGAAAAATGTATTCTGAATGAGACTGCAGTGAAAGTCTTTGGCTGGAAAGATCCGATCGGGCGCAGGATTAAGATTTGGGAAAAGAATTATGAAGTAATAGGCGTAGTAAAGGATTATGTCGCTTTTTCGGTTCATAACAAACTTGAACCTCACCTGCTGAAGCTTTTACCGGACAGTATTCATTCGGATAATATTTATGCCGTTCGTTTTATGCCCGGGCAGGAGAAAAAGGCAAGAGAAATAGTAAAGCAGGAATTCAACAATTTTTTTCCAGATGATGCGTATGAGTTCAAAAACATTCAATATAGGATCCGTACTGAAAATGCAGTGAAAGAATGGAGCCGGTTAATGAAAATCAGCGTATTCTTTGCCTTCTGTTCAATAATCATTTCTTCAATAGGATTGTTCGGATTGATGCTTTTCTACACCCGTCATAGACTTAAAGAGATCGGAATCCGCAAAGTGCTCGGGTTTTCTTACGGACACCTGTATTTCAACATGAGTTCTGAATTCCTGAAACTTCTGTTGATATCAATATTAGTGGCGTGGCCGGCAGCCTATTATGTTTACATTAAGTTGCCGGGGGCCCATAAATATCACCTGCAGGCATGGGAATTCATAATAGCCACGGCAATTACGCTTACGGTTGCCATGCTTACAATCAGCTATCAAATCATGAAAGCTCTCAAAACAAGACCGGTTGAAATATTGAAGGATGAGTAATCAACGATAGAGAAAATATTTTAGGTTTGTACTCCAAATCTGAGATATGCATAATTATACGCAACATGTATGGCTTCTTGTAAAAAGGTTCATACTGTTAATCCTCTTGTATTTCATTTCACGCCTGTTCTTTTATATTCTGAACGCATCGTATTTCAATGATATCAGTTTTCTGAGACTTAGCAAAGATTTTATCTATGGAACCCGGTTTGACATCGCGGCAATTGTTTTCACGAATTTTTTTATGCTAGCCTTCCTGGTTCCGGGTACTTACAAAAATCATAAAATTGCGCTCGTTACAGCGGATATCCTGTTTTTCACAATCAACTCGGTAGCTATTCTTTCAAACCTGGTCGATTCCAAATTCTTTGATTTCATTAATAAAAGATCCACAACAGCCATTTTCTCGCTCATGAGCGGTGATACCGGGGTGTGGAAGCTTATTCCCCGGTTTATGCGGGATTACTGGTATATAGCTTTGTCATGGGTATTTTTGTTGGTTGTGATGTGGAAATTAAGGCCTGTGCTGCCAACCGTGAAACTTGTACGTGAAAAGATGACTCTGAAATCACTTGGCAAGCAATCTGCTATTTTTATTTTTGTAGCTCTTCTTATGGTGTTGGGGGCAAGAGGGACCAAATTGAAACCTATCGGTATGGCAGATGCGGCAAGTTATACCGAACTGAAGTGTGTTCCCCTGCTGATCAATACGCCATTCTCACTGATTAAAACGGTTGAAAACGAAAATCTTTCAGAGGTTAATTATTATACACCGGAAGAGCTGAAGAAGATTTACTCCCCCATTCATAACAATCCTGTGCATGGTAAATTCAGAAAAATGAATGTGGTCATTTTCATTCTTGAAAGCTTTTCTAAGGAGTATTGCGGTTATCTGGGAGGATTGAAAGGATTCACGCCGAACCTTGATTCAATACTGGACCAATCGCTTGTTTTTACGAATGCCTATGCCAACGGTACGCAATCCTATGAAGCAATGCCGGCAATTATAGCGGGCATACCCAGTCTGATGGACCGCCCCTACAGCGGTTCAAATTATGCCGATAACATCATCGAAAGTCTGCCGGGTTTGCTTAAATCCAGGGGATACCAGGCATCTTTTTTTCATGGGGGAAACAATGGCACCATGAATTTTGAAAATTTTGCGCATATAGCCGGTATCGAAAACTACTATGGAAGGAAAGAATATAATGATGACCGCGATTACGACGGGCACTGGGGTATCTGGGACGAACCTTTCCTCGGGTATTATGCCCGCAAACTGGATAGTTTTCGCGAGCCGTTCTTTTCTGCTGTTTTTACTTTGTCATCACACCATCCTTATTCAATTCCTGATAAATATGCAGGCAAATTCAGAAAAGGCGATTTACCTGTTTTGCAGACGATAGCCTATGCCGATTTTGCGCTGGGTGAATTCTTTAAAACAGCCTGTAAGATGGACTGGTATAACAATACGCTGTTTGTTTTCACGGCCGATCATGCTGCCCAGGCTATAAATCAGACCTACAACAGCACAACCGGTATGTTTGCGATTCCCATTGCATTTTTCAGTCCCTCAGATTCATCCTTAAGGGGCAGAAATAGTGAAACGGCGCAACAAATTGATATCATGCCTTCGGTTTTGGATTACCTGCATTATGAGGGTGAGTACTTTGCATTTGGTGAAAGCTTGTTAAACAATACCATAACCCACCGGAGCATCAGCTATGTAAACGGCGTTTATCAGCTGATCGAAGATGAGAATGTAATGCAGTTTGATGGCAAAAACGTAATTGCTTTTTATAAAAAAAGTCAGGAAGGAAAGGTGAATTTAGCCGTTGATCCAGGCGGAAATAGTAAAGAATTCGGTGTAATGGAATCGCATCTGAAGGCGATTTTGCAGACTTATAAGAGTTGTTTAATTCATAACCGGATGAGCGTTGAGCAAAATATGAAGGCAACAGGGGAAAATTCCTTTTGAATTTCGTTCAAAAAAACTACCTTGATCTCAAATTTTAACTACTCATAAAACACTGGAACTATGGAAAAATCTGTTAGTAAAGCCATTGAAAACGCATCCGGAAACAGCAAGAGCTACTGGCTGCCGATGCTGATCATTGGTGCTTTATTCTTCATTTTCGGGTTTGTTACCTGGCTCAATGGTACACTTATACAGTTTCTGCAAACTGCATGTGAACTCACACCTTTTGAAGCGAGTTTAGTGACCCTGGCATTTTACATTGCTTACTTCTTCATGGCTTTGCCGTCTTCATTTGTATTACGCAGAACAGGATATAAAAATGGAATGGCATTGGGATTAATCATTATGGCCATAGGATCAGTAATTTTCATTCCGGCGGCTTACAGCAGAATGTTTGGTGTTTTTCTTACCGGACTCTTTGTCATGGGTACCGGTCTCGCTTTACTTCAAACCGCTGTTAACCCATATGTTACAATCATTGGTCCCAATGAAAGTGCAGCTGCAAGAATTTCAATAATGGGAATTTGTAATAAACTTGCCGGTTTTATTAGTCCGTTAGTGCTTACGGCGCTTGTAATGCATGGAATGGATAAATACACTGAAGATAAATTGAGTCTGCTTGATCAAATACAAAAAAATGCAGCATTAAACGAACTAGCTGCCCGTTTAGTTGGTCCGTATATTATAATGGCAATAGCCCTTGTACTTTTAGGTGTAATGATAAAATTTTCCGCGCTGCCAAACAAGCTTGATATAGATGAGGATCCGGATGACAGTCTGGCAGGTTTCATTAAAGAAATACCACAGGCTTTGAAAATCCCTCATTTGACTTTAGGTTTTATCGGTCTTTTCTTATATGTAGGTATTGAAGTTATAGCAGGTGATAGTATAGGACAGTATGGAAAAAACCTCGGTTTAGAGTTTGCTCCTAAATTGACCTCCTTTACTATGGCCTTTATGGTAATTGGTTATATAATAGGCATAGTATTGATCCCCAAATATGTAAAACAGGCTACAGCGTTAAGGTTTTCTGCCATTTTTGGCTTGATTTTTTCAGCAGGTGCTATCTTCTCTGACGAAGTAAAAACAAACGTTTTTAATAGCCTTTTTGGTTGGTTGAATTCAATTGGACTGAACATTCCTGTTCTTCCGAATTCGATATTCTTTGTTGCACTTTTAGGTTTGGCAAATGCTTTGATGTGGCCTTCCTTCTGGCCCTTGATACTTAATGATCTGGGCAAGTTCACTAAAATGGCTTCTGCTCTTTTAGTTATGGGCATTATTGGTGGTGCCTTAATACCACCAGCTTATGTTGCTCTGTCTCAAAAGATAGGTTTCCAGCCATCATTATGGATCGCTATTCCTATTTATCTTTATATATTGTATTATGCTGTCCAGGGATATAAAACTGGATTAAAAGGAAATCATCTTCGGTAATTCAAAAATTCTATTATCTTTGTAGACCCCTAACTACTTATTATATTTTGTTTCAGGCCCCGGTGTTTTAATGAATACCGGGGTTTGTGTTTTTAAAATATGCTAATATGCCAATTTGCTAATGTGCTAATTTGAAATCAGAAATAAAAGAATGTGCTACTATGCCAATGTGGCTAATGTGTGGAATCGGGGTCGGACCAAAATAAATATCTATATAACAATATATTAAATAAAAAAAACAGACGTTTTTTATGCTTAGAGGCCTGTTTTTAAGGGCAAAAATGAGCCTCTAAGAATAGGCGTTATTTTCATGTATTCCTTAGACCTATGTTTTTGGGGTCAAAAATGAGCCTCTAAGGGTTAAAAACAGGCAAAAAATCAAACTAAAATAAAGAAAAAGAAGCACTTGCTTTGGTCCGACCCCGTATACAATCAGCCCTTCGACTTCGCTCAGGATGAACGCTCAGGGTGACAACAGGAATTGCGATTGGGGATTATTTTTTAACTGGAGTATAGTCTTCGCATAAAATGATTAAGGGACAGGCCCGTTTCCGGAACCTGTCCCTACCATCAAACGTGATTCAAAAAAAGCTATCTTGAATGTCTATAATTCGATTACAACCTGATGGGTTTTGCCATCATTGAATACCGGAGCAATATTTCCGGAGATTTTTTTACCATCCACAGTCATTTCATTTACACCGCAACTTTTGCCATGGGGATTATGAATGCTGATTTCGTATGTGGCATTTCTGAATTTACGGGTAATTTTCAGTTCTTTCCAGGCTGCCGGAATGCACGGATCAATGCAGAGGCCGTTAAAATCAGGCCTGATGCCAAGAATATGCTGACTGGCTGCAACAAACGTCCATGCCGCTGCACCGGTCAACCATGAATTCTTTGCTTCACCCGGTTTGAACGCTTCTTTACCTGCAATCATCTGGGCAAATACATACGGTTCCGTTTTATGTAATTCGCTCTTGTCTTCGGTATGTGCCGGTGAAATGCGTGTGAAATAATCATAAGCCCTGTCACCATTCCCGTTCATGGTTTCAGCAATAATCACCCAGGGATTGTTATGGCAGAATACACCTGCATTTTCTTTGTAACCCTGCGGATAGCTTGATATTTCACCGTATTCGATATGGTATTTGGTAAATGCCGGGTAGTTGAGCACAATTCCATGATCACAGGCAAGGTACTTGTTAACCGATTCGAGTGTCTTTGCTGCTCTTCCGTCTTCGAGTCCTATTCCGGCCATAATACAAAAGCCCTGCGGTTCGATGAATATCTTTGATTCTTCACAGCTATTGCTGCCGACCTTATTTCCAAAGTAATCATATGCCCTGAGGAACCACTCTCCATCCCAACCATGCTTATTAACAGCATCCGTCATTTCGGCAACGAGCTTGTCAGCACGGCCTGATTCGGGGTTGTTACCGATCAGTTTACAGATATCGGAATACTCCTTACCATACTTCACGAACATACCGCCGATGAAAACGGACTCGGCCACTCCGCCGCTTTTGTTTTCGGTAACCTGGAATGATTCGTCGGGGTTGTTTGAAAAACAGTTCAGGTTCAGGCAGTCATTCCAGTCGGCACGTCCGATAAGCGGAAGCTTATGGGGTCCCAGGTTATTCACTACATGGTCAAACGAACGCTTGAGGTGTTCAAACAGGCTTGCTTTGTTGTTTTCATTATTATCAAACGGAACCTGCTCATCAAGAATAGCCGTGTCACCGGTTTCCCTGATATAAGCAGCAACGGCTGCAATAAGCCAAAGCGGGTCATCATTGAAGTTTCCTCCGATATCGCTGTTGCCGCGTTTTGTGAGAGGCTGATACTGATGGTAAGCTCCACCGTCTTCAAACTGCGTGGATGCTATATCAATTATTCGCTGCTTGGCCAGGTGAGGCATCAGATGCACAAAACCCAGCAAATCCTGGTTCGAATCGCGGAATCCCATACCACGACCAATACCTGATTCAAAGTATGAAGCACTTCTTGAGAAAAAGTAGGTAATGACGCACTGGTACTGGTTCCAGATATTGACAACCCGGTCAAACTTCTCGTCGGGAGTTTTAGCCTGGTAGGTGTCAAGCAGCACGTTCCATTTATCAGTTACTTTTTTAAGTGAAGCAAAAGCCTTTTCGGGTTTGTCAAACTGTGCAATAATTTCTTTCGCCGGCTTTTTATTGATCACCTGGTTTGTAATGAACTTATCCTTATCAGCCAATTCAACATAACCAAGTACAAATACGAGTTGTTTTTCTTCTCCCGGCTTCAGGTCAATCTCAATAAAATGTGAGGCTATGGGACTCCATCCGTGTGCTTCGGTATTGTAGGCTGTCTGATTCATTACCGCATCAGGAGCCTCAAGACCATTGTAAAGGCCAAGGAATTTTTCCCTGTCGGTGTCAAAGCCTTTCAATTCCCTGTTTACATGATAAAATGCATAATGATTTCTGCGCTCCCTGAATTCGGTCTTATGATACAGGGTGCTGCCTTCGATTTCTACCTGGCCTGTCGAAAAATTCCTCTGAAAATTAGTCGTATCTTCCTGCGCATTCCAAAGACACCATTCCACAAATGAATGGATCTTAAGATTTTTAGTTTTGTCAGAAAGGTTCTTTAATTCGAGAATCTGAATTTCAGCATTTACCTCATCCGGCACAAATGAGGTTACCTGTGCCCTCACCTGGTTCTTTTCGCCCGTGAACTTTGAATACCCGAGTCCATGACGGCATTCATATTTGTCAAGGTCTGTCTTAGCCGGCTTCCAGGAAGGTGACCAGACTGTTTTTTCATCACGGATATAAAAATACTTACCGTTTGAATCAAGGGGTATATTATTATACCTGTACCGTGTCAACCGGCGGAGGCGTGCATCCCTGTAGAAGCTGTAACCTCCCATTGTATTTGAAATGATTGAAAAGAAATCTCCGTTACCAAGGTAATTAATCCATGGATAAGGTGTCTGTGGTGTTGTAATTACATACTCCCTGTGCTGATCATCAAAATATCCGAATTTCATTTTCCTTACAATTTGAATTAATTAATCTTTGAGTTTATTCCACCATGAGAACTTGAGAATTACCGAAGTAATAACCACAATAACCAGGGCTCCGAAGAATCCTTTCCATTCGCGGATCACCAGGAATACAGGGAAAGCAACCAATGCAGACTGCCAGCAGATTCCGATCACCACATTGAACATGTCGCGTTTGAAATCTTTATTGCCCTTGAAAGAAGGATCCTCCTGAACAACGAGTTTATGAATCGGTTTCCAGAATCCCCAGGGACGAACTGATTTGTAAAATTTCTTAAGTACCTCAGTATCTTCAGGCTTTGAAAGAAGTGTTCCAAGAACACAACCGATTATCGAAACCAGGAAGATAATGGGAAAAGCATTCATATTGAAGTTATTTGTAATCGGGAACTGGCTTAAACCCGAGTGACTGAAAGCCGGCATAACAAGCGCAGCACCCAATCCTGCCACCATACCCCAGAAATAACCGAATCCATTGAAACGCCACCAGTACCATTTCAGCACGTTGGAAGCAGTGTAGCCGCCCCATAAGGCAGCGGTGATCCAAAGCACTACGTTGTTAATTGAAGTGATCAGAAAACCAACACCAACACCTACAACTACAACAGCCATGGACGAAATATAACTCAGCTTTACATATTTCTTTTCACTGGCATGGGGATTAATGTACCTTTTATAGATATCGTTTACAATATAAGCAGGTGCGGCATTGACAGTGGCTGCAAAATTGCTCATAAAGGCAGCAAGCAATCCGGCCATCAGAAAACCAAGGAGACCCACTGGCACATAGGTAGCGAGAACCTGTGGCAGGATACTCTCAAAGTCGGGACTTGTAAGTGATCCGGTATATAATTTGTCGAAATTAACAAGAGCCAGCACTGTTAGACCGGCAACCATGAAATACCTAGAAGGGTTAAGCACAACGCTTACAAGTGAACTCATTTTTGAAGCTTCACTGGGGCTTTTAGTCGACAGCACACGTTGCATATCATAGTTAGGAGCAGGTCCTGCAGCAGAAAGGAAAATTCCCTTGAAAAGCATCATCATAAAGAAAAGGCCGAACATTTCATAGCCATCCTTGGCAATCCAGTCGCTGAAAGCATTTAGCTTTGGTGAAGCCGCAGGTGATAAGTGACTCCAGTCGAGTCCCACATGCCATCCAAACCAAACGCTCTTCCAACCAGCAGGTATAACTGCATTCAGGGCATCAGGAGAAACATGGTTGATGGCTATGATTCCGATCGCGACAGCCGCAATGGTGAGAATTCCGTATTGGATAACCTCAGTGATAACCACGCTGAACATACCTCCTTTCACCACATAGAAGGTTGTAACCGCCATAAGTATGAGCGCATAGAGGTTTTCATTGATCTGTGGATGTTTGGCAATTGTTTCCAGATTGGTAACCAGTGGGGGTAAAAAGGCAGTCGTAAACTTTCCGATTCCTTTGAAACCATAGGATAAAAAGCCGATAACACTTACAAGGGCAAAAATGACGACTACTATATGTGAAAGGGTGGCACCCGTACCGGTTCCGAAACGGGTTTTTATCCATTCGGCCCCTGTCATTACATTCGATCTTCGCAACCAGGCCGAGAGGTAGACCATAAGGAATATCTGGTTGAAAACAGGCCATACCCACGGAATCCAGATACTCTTTAAACCGTAGAGTGATAACCAGTAGACAAGGAGCATGGTTCCGGCGATATCAAACATACCGGAAGCATTCGAAACGCCGAGAAAATACCATGGCAGACTGTTACCACCCAGAAAATACGATTGCAGGTTCTTCGATGCACGCTTGGATACCCAGTATCCAATGATGATCGTGGCAATCAGGTACAGGATGATTATGCCGAGATCAATGTAATGAAGCTTCATAGTAGTTATTTTAAGTAGTTAGGGATCTTTTTAAACCAGAAAACTATATTTTTCTTTTCTTGTCCTTTCATATACATCACGGCTGTAAATATAAAGCTGTGCCGGTTTATGCCTTACAGCTTTCTGCTTTTCATTCAGTGGTATGATGTATTTCATCTGCGATAATTTCTTTCTGAAGTTCCTGGGATCAAAACGAGTTCCCAGAATGGCTTCATAAAGCCGCTGAACCTGCGTAAGAGTGAATTTCTCCGATAACAGTTCGAACCCTATCGGCTCCTGTTTTAGCTTTTGCTGAAGCCTTTCAAGTGCTTTTTTCAGTATGATTTCATGGTCAAAACCAAGCTCTGGATGATTTCTGACAGGAAACCATTTCACATTGTATTCTTTGTGTTTTCCTATTGAAAAAGTAGTACTGTCAATTAGTGAAAAATAGCCGACCGTTATTACATGATCGGAAATATTAAGGCCCAGGCTATGTATCCACATCTGGTCTTTCCTGCCTTTAAGACGGTCGGGATTGCCGAAAGCATAGAACTGCTCAAGATAGATGTCATGATAACCAATGAGGTTGCTCAGAATTCTCACGGCAGCCACATCGGTATCCTCACCTTCCTGAACATGATTACCTGTTAATGTATAATCCGAAAATATGACCGAATTTGTCTTCTTATCAGTTAATGTTCTTTCTACAAGAAGCACATTCAATTCTTCTGAATCGAAGCCAAAGATGACACAGTCAACGGAAAGATTAGGAATTATCGGCTTATTCATTTATTGTATTTTATACAATAAGTAGATACGAATATATGAAAAAAAATAACACATTGATCACCTCAGGTTAATAATTCTTATACTAAAAGTCATGCTGAACGTTTACCTTCTCGAAGGAAGTAGAAGCATACCAGGAACTAATTACCCTTCGACTCCATTCGACAAAGCTCACGGTAAACGCTCAGGGTGACAAAAAAATGGTTAATTTTCACCATGAAATCTGACATGCCTTTGTTAAGGGTTATTCGCGCTTCTGCCGGTTCCGGTAAAACGTTTAATCTCACCCTGGAATATCTCAGGCTTTTGTTTGCCGAAAGCGATTCGTTTCTTCACATTCTCGCCGTTACGTTTACTAATAAGGCTACTGAAGAAATGAAAAGCCGTATTTTGTCAGAACTATTCCTGCTTTCATCCGGACAGCCATCGGGTCAGCTTGCCGGTCTTGCAGAAACCACAGGATTAAACGAAAAACAAATCCGCACAAAAGCCCTGGTTATTCTGAAAAAAATCCTTCACCGGTATTCCGGATTTTCTGTGACAACTATTGATTCGTTTTTTCAGCGGATTATACGTGGATTTACCCGGGAGCTAGGCATACAGGAAGGGTATTCGATTGAACTCGACACAGAAGTAGTTCTTGAAGAAGCTATTGACAGGCTTTTATTGCAGGCTGAAAATGACAAAGTGCTGCTTTCATGGCTTACCCAGTTTGCCGAGTACCTGATTGAAAAAGGAGAAAGCTGGAATATCAGGAACGGGATCTCCGATCTTGGCGGAGAAATATTCCGTGAAGAATTCAAAAGTTTAAATGACACATCGCTCAAAACTTTCAGTGATAAGGAAGTTTTAACCCATTACCGTACTCATCTGCATTCGATCATTTCATCTGCTGAAAAGCATTTCAAAGATTCCGGTGTAAAGGCAGAAAAGATAATTCAATCGTGTAATCTTACAGTTTCTGATTTTTGCAATAAAAACAGGGGGCCTGCAGGCTTCCTTTTAAAACTCAAAACTGCAGGATTCACAGAGCCAACAGCTACTGCCAGGGAGGCAGTTACCTGTGCCGATAAATGGCATACAGCCAGTTCACCAAACAAACATGCAATTCAAAAAGCCGCCGCTGAACTCATACCCATAATGCAGGAGGTGATTGACTACTATGACGAACAGGCAAGATATTATTTTACATCGAAGGTTATTCTGAAAAACCTGTATACACTGGGGATCCTTATCGATCTTTCAAACCTGGCCGATACCTGGTGCGCTGAAAACAACACGTTTCTGTTACCGGAAGCCCCGGTTTTTCTGAACCGTATCATTGACGGCAATGATACACCTTTTATATATGAAAAAGCCGGATGCTGGTATCATCACTTCATGATCGATGAATTCCAGGATACATCCGAAATGCAATGGCTCAACTTCAAACCTTTAATCAGCAACAGCCTTTCACAGAATTTTCAAAACCTGGCGGTTGGTGATTCCAAACAATCAATTTACAGGTGGAGAAACAGCAACTGGGACATCCTTCAGACACGCGTAAAAAGTGAGTTTTCAGATGATGTAATTGAAGAAATAACCTTAAAGGAGAACTGGAGATCGGGTAAAACCATCATTGAATTCAACAATCACTTTTTCAGCGAGGCAGCCGGAATTCTGCAGAAATATTTTGAGCAGGAAATGGAAGGTTCAGGTTTTAACAGGAATCTAAGTTCAATCGACAGCTTGTATGACGGACTTCTTCAAAAACCTGGAAAGCCGGGTTCTCCGGGATATGTTCAGATTGACCACATAGAAGAAACCGGGGAAGATTCATATAACGACACTGTTAATCAGTTTACAGTAAACCTTATTCATGAATTAACCCGGAAAGGATACCACTACAGAGACATTGCCGTCCTTACACGAAAGAATTCCGAAGCAAGAGATCTTACCGATTATATATTAATGAATTCGGGAAATAACGGAGAACCGGCTATCCGTGTAATTTCAGATGAGGCATTGCAGCTAGGCAGCTCGGTAGTTGTAAATACGATTATTGCTGTATTCCATTACCTTTCTGATCCCACGGAAAAAACAAACCGTTATTACCTGGGATCTTTATTACAGAATTACACTGCGAGTGATGTTCAATCAGAACAATGGATAATTCCGGATGAAATTTCAACCCTTAAATGGCTGTCTGCAGAGGAATTATCGCATAAGGAAAGTGTCTATTCGCAGTCCCTTGTTGAATTGACAGAAAAGATAATAAAGACACTGGGACTTGAAAAGCA
Organism: Bacteroidales bacterium; assembly: GCA_035299085.1. Taxonomy (NCBI): domain Bacteria; kingdom Pseudomonadati; phylum Bacteroidota; class Bacteroidia; order Bacteroidales; species Bacteroidales bacterium. The sequence goes on from DATGXG010000013.1 coordinate 131,869, forward strand.
TTCAGGCGAACGCGCCTACCTGATGGCATTCAGGGATATCATTATTGATTATTCATCGAAAAAAGGAAGCGACCTTGTCCGTTTTCTCGAATACTGGAATGAGAAAGGCTATAAAAATTCAGTCTCGGCTCCTTCAGAACAGGACGCAGTAAGGATCATGACCCTGCATAAAGCAAAAGGTCTTGAATTTGCGGTTACGATCATCCCATACTGTAACTGGGAACTGAACTCCTTTAATAAATCCTTTCTCTGGTGTCAGCCGGAAGTCGAACCGTTTAACCGGTTGCCACTCTTACCATTGAATTTTACAAAAGAGTTAAAAAACACCATTTTTGAGCAGGATTATTTTGAGGAAATCCATAACCAGCTAATTGATAACCTGAATTTGTTGTATGTGGCATTTACGCGCGCAAAGGAAGCACTATACATATGCTGTAAACCCTGTGAAACAGAGCAGATGAAGACCGTGTCTGACCTTGTGAGGAAAATTGCGGGAAACAAAAACTTTAAAACAGGTGAGCTTAAAGGGTATGAATCGTCCGATAAACAGGAACGGTCAAAAGAAATCGATGATATACCCAAAGCCCCGGTTTCTGAAATACAGACGAGGATAAAAATTGCCTTCCAGGGTGACCTGCTTATTGATCCCGAAGTGAAAAAACCATTCAGGCCGTTAAATGAAGGAAAGATCCTGCATGATATTTTTAAACAGATAAACATTCGTGAGGATATAATCACCGCTGTAAACAAGCTCCATATGCAAGGTACAATTGCATCGGATGAGATTCAGAAATACATCCAGTTAATACAGCATGCCATGAATGACATCCAGGTTGCAGGTTGGTTCAGCGGCGACTGGCATATCATGAACGAAGCGGAGATTATCCTGCCTGAAGGAAAAACAAAGCGGCCTGACCGTGTGATGATTAAAAATAATCAAACCCTGATCATTGATTATAAGTTTGGCATGAAAACCGATGCTGTTTATGAAACCCAGCTCAGGGAATATGCTTCATTATTGAAAAGTATGGGATACAGCCATATAGAATCATACATCTGGTACGTTAAACTCGGTAAGATTATAACAGTTAATTGAAATTTTGCGAATTTCGCAGCATTATGGAATATTTATGGGGTAATAACAGGCGGTTTAATGCCTATTCTGATTATATGAAACGGACATTCGGCGGTCGGGTTCAGAAACTTACCGTTGATGCCGGATTTACATGTCCCAACCGTGATGGAACCCGTGGAACAGGAGGCTGCACCTTTTGCCTGAACGATGCCTTTAATCCATCCTATTGTGACAATCAGAAGAGTGTAAAACAACAACTTGATGAAGGAATTACATTTCATGAAACACGATACAAACGTGCGATCCATTACCTGGCTTATTTCCAGGCTTATTCAAACACACACGGTTCTTTGGAAAAAATGGCATCGCTGTATGAGGAAGCCTTACAAACCAATGGTGTCATAGGACTTGTGATCGGAACCCGCCCGGATTGCGTGGATGGTGAAAAGCTGGATTACCTGGCCAGGCTTGCTGAACGCTATCATATCATAATTGAATACGGTATCGAATCGGTATATGACAGCACCCTGAATCGGGTTAACCGATGCCATACATTTGAAGAAGCAGTTAAAGCCATAGAAATGACTGCTGAAAGAGGCTTGCATGCGGGTGGTCATATTATTTTCGGTTTGCCGGGTGAAAGTCATGAAGATATGATGGCAAGTGCCCCGATCCTGTCTTCTTTACCATTAACCAGCATTAAATTTCACCAGTTGCAGGTTTTCAGGGGGACACGGATGGAACAGGAGTATATAGATCATCCGCAGGAATTCAATTTTTTCAGCCAGGAAGAGTATCTCAGCTTTATAGCTGATTATATTGAAAAGTTCAACCCCCGGATTGTAATTGAAAGAATTGCAGGTGAAACTCCTCCCCGTTATGCTGTCATAAGGCCATGGGGGCCCAGGTATGACCAGATTCTTGCAGAATTTGAAAAACTACTGGAAGCAAGGGATACATGGCAGGGAATATATTTTAAATAATAGGCCAGGAACATCAGGTGCCCGATCAACGTATACATTTCGGGCAAACATTAAACAAACTGGCTATGAAATACAGAAAATTCGTTACAGGAAGCCTTGCTGTACTCATTTTGGTATCTTCGGTAATAGCTTGCAGTTCCGCTAAAGATGTAGAAGAACGGCGTAATTTCATGATGCCTAAGAAATCGGAAATGTCGCGCAATTCAAGATACAAGGAACCCGGTAAAAGAAAAACGAATAACAGCAAGTCACACCGAAGCAAAAGCAAAAGCCTTTTTTAATCAGGTATTAATCAGCATATACCTGATCATATAATATATTATCAGAATTATTATAAGGAATACAAAAAGGGAAATCAGGATGTACATAGGCATAACTGATTTATGCGAACTTCTTCCTGAATACCTTCTCTTTATTTTCACAGAAAGAAAATCAAGATCATTCTGAATAATGCCGGTCCGTGGATGTCTCTTGTAGCCTTCAAGCGCCTCGGAACAAATGAGGCAATGGCGAAGGTGATCTTCCACCTTTGCTTTTTCGGCAGGACGCAGCGAGTTCTCCAGGTACCTGCTGAAGGTTTGGGAATTAAGACATCCGCCTGGATTGAAAAGTCCTCTATATTTCCGCGTTTCCATCCTGTTTGAGTAAATAGTTTTTCAGATTCCTCTTGCCGTTTTGTATATGGCTTTTCACCTCATTCATTGTAAAGCCTGTAATACCCGAGATATCCCGGTAGCTCTTATCATCCAGGTACATCAGCCTGATACAGGTGGCCTGTTCATTGTTGAGCTGGTCAACTGCAGATAGAATAATCGACTTGCTATATTCAAGTTCGTCCTCTTCGGAACCGTATTCAGGAAATTCGATATCATCACCTCCGGCATGTAATCCCGTTTTAGCCCGCTCAAATGACCCGGTTTTACGGATATTCATAAGGCAATGATTACGGGCCACTGTGTATAACCAGTTTCTGAAATTCGTAACCCTATGAACGGTGAGTTTATGGAACAGGCTTTCAAAAATTTCCATAACCGCATCTTTGCACTGGTCAGAGCCCTGAAGGTAGTTCAGACAGATACCATATACAAGGTGAGTATACCTGTCAAAAAGAATAGCTATGAGTTCTTTATTTCCGTCATCAAGGTAGGCGGAAACCAGTTGCTCATCCGTCATTTGCTCCCAGGACGGGGAAGCAGACCGTTTTTTAAGTTTAAGAAACATGAGAAAATGGCAAATCATTCAAATTTAATTGCAAAAAGAAAAAATCGGGCTGATTTATGGAATTTATTTCAACAAGGCATCTATTAATTGAAAACAAACTCAATTATTTCACTAACAACCGCAATTATGAAAACACAACCCGACAACAGAAAGCCGGAAACCCTCGAGGACATAGTCTTCGAAGGCCGGAACAAGTCCTACGGGGCTTACGACATGAACCTGAAAAAGAGAAAAAGCCTCGTTTTTGCTTTTCTTGTATCGCTGACAGGAGTATCCACCGCTGTTGCAATTCCTTTTATCAATCAGCTCAAAAATCCATCAGAATTTCTTAAAGGACTGGAGCACAATACTCCTGTTGAGATAGCCAATATTGACGATAAACAACCTGATATTCCCAAGCCACCCGAACCTCCTCCAATTGAGAATATGGAAAAAACAGTAGTCTATTCAATTCCTGATGTAGTTGAAAAAATAGAAGATCCCGACTTTGAATTTACGACTGAAACCATTGATAAGGCCACATTTAATCCCCCTCCTGATATTGAAATTCCTGTAAATCCCAATCCAGGGAATGACGGGATTGAAGAACCTGTTGAAACTGTGGAACTTTTTCCCCAGGAACCGGCAACGTTTATGGGTGGTGACCTGAACGAATTCAGCAAATGGGTTCTTCAAAATGTTCAATATCCCCAGGAAGCAGTAGAGGCTTCGATAAGTGGTAAAGTTATTATTGAGTTTTGTGTTAATTCGAAAGGAAAGGTTGTTGATATAAAACTTCTGAGAAGTCTCTTCCCAGGTCTTGACAATGAAACAATCAGGGTTATTGAAAGTTCTCCGGTGTGGACCCCTGCCAAACAAGGCGGAAGACCGGTTAAACAGCGATTCACCATTCCGGTATTCTTTAAATTATTATAACACTGCAGCAAGGGCTGCGTTTTTCCCCAATTATTCACTTCTGGGACCCGGCTCAAACCGGGTCTTTTTTTGTATTTTTGAAATAACAAACACTTTTCATCATGAAAAAATCAGGCCTTCTCCTGTCATTATTATTTGCCGGAATCAGTTTGTTCAGCCAGCAACACCGCAGTGTAACTGAATTACTGGGTTACCCGGCCGACACTAAGCTTCTCATTATACACGCCGATGATATCGGGCTGTCGCATTCAACCAACATGGCTGTAATCAACGCTTTTGAGAATCAAAGTATCACATCGGGCGCTGTTATGGTGCCCTGTCCCTGGTTTCCTGAATTTGCAGCATATTTCAGGGAACATAATTCTCTCGATATCGGAATTCATTTTACATTGAATTCTGAATGGAAGTATTACAGGACAGGGGGCGTATTGCCTTCAACTGAAATCCCGAATCTGCTTGACAAAGACGGTTATTTGTTTCCGACAGTAGAACAAGTTGCCCTGTTTGCCAGACCGGAACAGGTTGAAAAGGAGCTGCGCGCCCAGATCGACAGGGCGATTGCAATGGGCGTGAAGCCAAGTCATCTCGACAGCCATATGGGAAGCATGTATGTGAACCCTGTTATTTTCAGAATAGCTGTAAAGGTTGCGAAGGAATACGGACTTCCAATCTCCCTTCCTTTTAACCTGCTGGGTCCGGTTGCTCCTTTCCTGAAAAGCGAAGTCACACCGGATATGGTTGGCGTTGATAATTTTTTCATGCTTGATGGAAATGCAGTGAACGGCGACTGGATGAAAATGTATACCGATATTGTAAAATCGCTCAAGCCCGGTTTAAATGAAATTGTTGTCCACCTGTCGTACGATAACGATGAAATGAAAGCGGTGGCGATCGGACAGGAGGCTTATGGTTCAGCTTGGCGCCAGAAAGATCTTAACCTGGTAAACAGCCCGGAGTTTAAGCAACTGTTAAAAGACAACCAAGTTGTTCTTATGACTTGGAGGCAAATTCAGAAAGCGTTGTATCCGGAAAAATAGTAATAAGAATATAGTATTTTACGCCTGCGGCGTTTTGTTTCTCGCAGAGGCGCAGACGAGAGACTGCCTCACATAACAGAATGGTTCTACTTATTTAATAGTTCCCGGACAATAACAAAGCGGTATCCCCTGCCCTTCAGATCGGTGATTAGTTGATCGAGACGGTTATAGAATTTATCCTTGCGGCGTTTGTCAGTTCCGAAATGAGAAAGAAGTATAAAGCCATTGAGGCCATTGGCATCGGTTTGTTCCTTGCGGAGGATCCTTGCATAGATGGAATCGGATGAAATGTAGTTTATATCCTTGTCGGGATAGGTCCAGTCCTGGTTCGATGATGTGCCCGGCGTAAAATTGATCAGTGTAAGTCCATACTGGTTGCACCATTCAGCTATTGAATCATTATACCATTCATAGGGAGGCAGAAACAGCGATGTATGGGAAGGATCAATTCCGAATGCTGACATAGCATTGTAATTTGCCTGCAGGTCCTTAACAAATGCAGATTTATTCACAAGCAGGGAATCCCTGTTGGTCCAGTCGCAATACAGAAGGTGCTTGTTCGAATGACCGCCAAGGTAGTGTCCCTTTGCCTTCATAATTTTAATATCAGAAGAGAAAGCTTTGTTCCTGTAAAAATCGCCGGTGAGGAAAAATGATGCTTTAACCTGTTGTTTATTAAGGGTTCTGAGAACTGTCTTAAGTCCCTCAGCCTGGTCATGACCTGTAAAAACAAGCGCTATCTGTTTCTTGTTCTGGTCTCCCCTTGTAATAGCTCCAAAACTCTTTTCGAACGAGGATTTTGAACTATCGGCGGAATGAGCCTCCTGTTCTTTGGCTGATAAGTAATATGTGAAATCGGCAGTTCCGTCCATTGTAGGTTCATTGGTGGAGTAATCCGCATAATCGTCGTGGTAGACTCTCAGGGTTGATTGAAATTCATTGTATTCATCAGGATGGACCATTGCCAGGCCCTTCAGATTCCTGAAAATCGAAGTGTATACCGGCCCGTCAACCAAACCGCCGTCAAGCTTATATCCTTTAAGTACTGAAAGGGATGAATGGGGATCTGAGGGAGTGTCGCCATAACCAGGCAACCCGACAACCATGCTTGTTCCCCAGGGATTGCAACCGAACAGCCAGTCGCGCAACGCAGCTTCCATTCTCACATATGTACTGTCGCCGGATATTCCGGCATACAAGTGACATTGGGTGATCATGGCAACAGTCAGGTTGTTTGAGCACCATATACCCGGGATGCCATTTAAAAACGGATTTTTCACTGCTTTTTCATATACCCTTTCTATTCCTGCTTTCCAGTTGTTTTTGAATTCTTCAGAATATGATTCATCCGCTGATTTTCCGATAACCCAGTGACCCACATTTAAAAAGGGATACCATTGGTAATGCCTTGCAGTGTCAGCACCCATCCACGGTGTAATTGCTTCCTGCCGGCCATACTTTACCGCATCATCAAGATAGCGTCGTTCATGAGTCAATTCAAATAATGCTGCCCCAGCCAGTTCCATATCATCAACCCAGTTGTCTTCCTCATAGAAATAAGGAGAAACACATGGTGCAGTCTGACAGGCACCAGGATTTGACTTGCCGTATTCCCATGCCTGAATTGCTTTCTTTTTTAGCAAGGAAGCCAGTTCCGGATCAAATTTCTCTAAAACTATGGCGCCGGTGGCAAATGCAGAAGCAAACTTACCTGCTGTGGAAGCTATACCCGTTGCCCGGTTCTTATAATCAAAAATACCCTGAACCTGTCCCGTACACAAATACACAGGCCTTTCGAGTCCTTTTCCATAGCTTGCCCTGTCTTCATTGGGCAGTCTGAATCCCTGGTGGTCCCTGTCATCCGCAACCTGGTTATACATTTCACCGCTGTCGGGATTCATTTTAACAAGCCATTGCATTCCCCATAAAATCTCGTTGATGATATCGGGCACATGGTCGGCACCCGGCTCACCGTTCGCCTTAAACCGGTCGCCAAAGGCATCCGGATTCTGCCGGTAAGCCAGCAGCATCTGGTATACCGCATTGGCCGATGTGGCTGTATATTGAAGGTAATCCGTAGCATCATGCCATCCTCCGGTAACGTCAATATGTGCTGAATCCTTTTGCGGGTTGTATATTACATAGCCATCATGGGTATGACATGAATCATGCAGGAAAGGATTATACCCGCATCGCTGCTGGCGCATATAGTTCAGAATAAAATCTGCGGTGCCGTCATAGACATGATCTGAAATATTGAACACGGGAGAAACACAGTTACCTGCCCTGATATAAACGGAACCCTGCTTTGTAAAATCGCTAAAATCAAGACGGAAACTACTACTGAACGATCCGTATTTTCCATAAGATCTGATTTTATCGGAAGAATACACAAGTTTTCCGCTTAACGCCTCATGGATTTCAAAATTTACGGGTTGAATAATATCCTTGCTCACCAGCACGGCTTCCTTAATATCTTTCGGGAGATAACCAAGCTGATTAACTCTTATCCATGTCTGTGCCCGAATAACGGTACACAACAAAAATATCAGTAATAAGGAAGCACTAAATTTTCTCATGAGCAGAGATGTTTTTAGAACGATTGTACTCGAGAATCAGGGCTGATAGTATGATCACCTCGCCGATAACAAACAATATCCAGTTAAATTTTGAGGGAACGTAAGATTGAAGTGCCTGCTGGTTTATATCATATTTCAATAAGGATGAAAACGAATAATTCCTTGTCATATAAGAGCCAAAATCCCAGACAAACGAAAGAAACATAATGAAGGCACCTCCGAAGACAAGCCAATAGCTCTTTAGTGAAGGTCTTAAAAGATCTGTAAAAATAATCAGCAGTGCCATTAGGATCATAGTAATTGACGCAATGACAGGAGTAAGGACAGGACCCGTCCATACCATCGGTATCAGGAAAAGTATATCCCATGTTAGCAATGATTCAGGCCAGTTAACAAGAAGTTTAAGAAACACATAATAAAATATATCCCAGATTGCAAAGCAATAGATAAACCAGGCAATTCTTTTTATAAATGTGTTCCCTGACAGCCATGCTATGGTGAAAAGCATGATCATTGTGCATGCTTCTCTCAGGATTTCGGTTATTGCAATACTGCCCGGCATGGATACCATTGGAAAACGGAATCCCGACGGGTAATAGATCTCCCTGAGATAAACCACCACAGCGCTTTCGAAGTAACCCATGGCGATGCTGAAAACCGTAAGCCATGCAAGTGTTTTAAATTTTTCCTTTACAGTCATTTCTGGCCCTTTCACTTCAAAAATAAGAAGAATTCGTTGTTTTATTTATTGCATACTTTAACTTTGAACAGCAATATAGTCATATGGTTAATCGTTTGAGATGATAAAAATCCTGATGAGATTCACGGCAACAATTATTATCTGGCTGATGGTTTCAACTGCTTTGCAGCTGCAGGCACAAATTGTTGCCCAGCCTGAAGCGCCGGTATTGTATTCAGTGAGCATAGATCCTGAAACGGGATTCATAATACTTAGATGGATTCCACCCGGAAAAGGCCCCGTAATTGATTATTACAAAGTTGAAGAAATACGTGAAAATGGAGCCTCCACAGTTTTAATGACAAGAATATATGACACAATGGCTGTACTCACATATGATCTTCCGTTATTTCAATCTGTGGGATTATTAATTGTCGGTGCACAGGATGATGGAGGCGACGGATATGACGGAGACTGGAGCAACATTGACAGTACCATTTTTTTAAAAACCACCTATGATACCTGTCAATCCATGATATCGCTGGCCTGGAACGATTACAATAGCTGGAGAGGCTCTATCGCACAATATAACATATACAGGTATATGTCTCCCGGAATGTACGAGCTGATCAGTACAATCCCTGGAGGAACAAATACCCTTGAGCTTCGCAATCTTTTGCCAAATGTTACGTATGATCTGTTTGTTGAAGCAGTGAACAACGACGGAAGAACATCCACTTCAAACCGAAGAGTTGTAGAAACGCGTATGCCTGATATGCCGGTTGCTGTAAATGCGGATTATGCCACGATCAGTCCCGGTAATTCAATCCAATTATCCTTCTCGGTTCAGGGACCAACAGGCATGACAAATTACGATTTGTTGCGCAGCAGCACTTTCGACGGAAATTATTCAAAGATAGGCACGATCAATACAGCAGATGCTCAGTTCGGGTACACGGATGATGTTCGGTTTACTTCCAATGTACAATACTATAAAATTCAGATCATCAATGATTGTGGCGTGGCTGCCATTGAATCAAACCGGGCGAATAATATCATACTCAAAGGATCATTCATCAATATGCTCTCATCGCTGGAATGGAATGAGTATCGCGACTGGAGTGGCGGAGTTGAAGCCTACAGGGTTACCCGGACAATAGGACGCACTAACCCGGACACAGTTATAGTATATACCGGTGGCAATACATTTCTGAGTGATGATGTTGGTAGTCTGATAAATTACACAGATCCGGCTGAAGGACTGATTTGTTATAGTGTGGAAGCCACCGAAAATATGAATTCGCTGGGAATAAAGGGACACAGTATATCGAACAAGGTATGTTTTTCAGTCACACCAGAAATCAGAATGCCTAACGCGTTTATTCCGAATGACCAGGAACAGTTAAACCAGGAGTTCGCACCTGTATTTTCATTTTTACCGGAACATTATGAAATGACCATTTATAACAGGTTAGGATTGAAAATATGGGAAGGAACGGGACCCTGGGATGGACGGGCAAACGGAAATTACGTACCTGAAGGGGTTTACCTTTATTATCTGAAGGTTTTCAGTTACACATCCGAAATCACTGAGTTGAACGGGAAAGTAACGGTTCTGTACCGCTAATCAGGCATAATCACAACATTACAAAAAGCTTGATTTTTTTGCTAATTTTGTGATCCTACAACTGTGTACATGAGTTCCACTTTATCATCAGAAGAAATTCAGATTAAAAGGGAGTTTAACGAACTGCTTGAAAGCTGTGTCCGCTGCAATAAACGCAGTGATAAGGCACTTATCCGCAAAGCTTTTAAAATGGCATACACGGCACACAACGGAGCTCAGCGTGTATCTGGCGAACCCTATATATTGCATCCCATAGCCGTTGCCAAAATTGTTACCCAGGAAATGGGACTGGGTGTAAAATCGATTGTAGCTGCATTGTTGCATGACGTTGTTGAGGACACAGAGTATTCTCTTGAAGAAATCGAAGATCATTTCGGATCAAAAATTGCTTCCATAGTTGAAGGGTTAACTAAAATTTCCGGAGTTTTCGATAAGAATTCAACCCTTCAGGCAGAAAATTTCAGGAAGCTCCTTCTTACGCTTTCGGAGGATGTGCGGGTGATTCTCATTAAGCTTGCCGACAGGTTGCATAATATGCGGACACTCGGCTCGCTGCCGGTTGCCAAGCAAATGAAAATATCGGCAGAAACTCTTTACCTGTATGCTCCCCTTGCCCACAGGATGGGATTCTATTCAATTAAAAATGAACTTGAGGATCTTAGCCTGAAATACAGGTATCCGAAAATATTCCAGGAACTTTCGGAAAAAATCAGAAACCAGGAAAAAAGCCACCAGGTATTTATTGAAGAATTTGCCCGGCCTATTAAGGAACAGCTTGAAAAAAACGGAATATCGTATGAAATAAGCGGCCGTTATAAGTCGATTTATTCCATATGGCATAAAATGCAAAGCAAGAACATCCCTTTTGAAGAGGTTTATGACCTGATGGCCATTCGTATTGTTTTTGACCCTCTTCACAATATTCCTGAAAAGACTCAGTGCTGGAATATCTATTCCATGATCACCGATATTTACATGCCAAAACCTGAGCGCATCAGGGATTGGGTAAGCACACCAAAGGCAAACGGTTATGAAGCGCTCCATGCCACCGTTATGGGTCCGAAAGGAAACTGGATGGAAGTTCAAATCCGGTCAAGGCGTATGGATGATATTGCTGAACGCGGGTTTGCCGCTCACTGGAAATATAAAACCGAAAACTCCCAGGAAAGTGAACTTGACAAATGGCTGAAGCGGATCAGAGATATGCTGGCCAACCCGAATTCAGATGCGCTTGAATTTCTTGATGATTTTAAGCTGAATTTGTTTGCTTCAGAGATTTTTATTTTCACTCCCAAAGGAGATACCCGCACATTGCCCGTTAACAGTACTGTTTTGGACTTCGCATATGAAATTCACAGTGAGATAGGTCATAAAGCAATCGGAGCCAAGGTGAATCACAGGCTCGTGCCCCTATCCTATATTCTTAAAAGCGGCGACCAGGTTGAAATCATCACTTCCGATACTTACAGACCCAGGCTCGAATGGCTTGATCATGTAATTACGCTGAAAGCAAAGGCCGCCATTAAGGATGCACTGAAATCTGAAAATAAAGGAAGGATTGAAAAGGGTAAAAGAATCCTTGAAGATAAGTTAATGGAAGTGAAGCTCAGGCCCAATGCACGAATACTTCAGAAAATGCTGCTGGCCTATGAAATTACAAGCAAGGATGAGCTTTACAGTAAAATAGGAACCGGAATTATTCAGCTTGATGACCTGGAACAGGTATTAAAGCAGAATACAAAAAATAAGTGGGTTAATTACTGGAGCCTCCAATTAGGCAAATCAGAGAACAAGCTTCCTAAAAAAGTGCAGGCCCATCCGCATCACAGGCAGAAACCGGTTTTACTCAGGGAAAATATCTACAGTGCAACAGCTGATTATTCGGTTGCAAAATGCTGTAATCCCATTCCGGGTGATAATGTGATAGGTTTTAAAAATGATGTGGATGACAACAATATCACCATTCACCAGGCCAAGTGTTCCACAGCAATAAAACTTCTTTCAAGCCACGGTGATTTACTGGTTCCGGTTAAATGGACAACCCATAAACTGTTGTCCTTTCTCGTTAAAATTGCAATGAACGGCATTGACCGCTTCGGTATTTATAATGACATTACAACCGTAATCAGCAAGGAACTGAATGTAAATATCCGTACGATCAATCTTTCAAGTCATGACGGCGTATGGGACGGAACTATCGACATTTACGTTCATGACGCCAAAGACCTTAACAACCTGTTGATGAGTCTGAACAAAATCAAAGGCGTAAATGCTGTAAAACGGGTTGAGGCACTTACCTGATCAATTTAAAATAATTCTAAATAATAAGATGCCTGATTGATATTTTAATTAATTTAGCTTCTTAAAATATCATTGGGAATATGGTTTCCACAGAAACAAAAGAGACTGTTAAAAAGATCTTCATTAATTATCTTGAAAAAAAAGGTCACCGGAAGACTCCGGAACGTTATGCTATCCTTGATGAAATTTATTCGAGGGAAGGACATTTTGATATTGAGACCCTGTATTTGTTTATGAAGAACAAGAACTACCGGGTAAGTCGTGCCACACTATACAATACGATTGAATTGCTGCTCGACTGTAACCTTGTAATCAAGCACCAGTTCGGAAAGAATATTGCACAGTTTGAAAAGGCTTACCAGTGCATGCAACATGATCATCTGATCGACATGGATAACGGAAAAGTGATTGAATTCTGTGATCCCAGGATGCAGGAGATCATTAACACTGCCTGTGAACTGAACGGATTTATACCATCGCATCATTCACTGTATATTTACGGAAGAAAAAAAGACGTTTCCGAGAAACGGAGTAAAAATTCAGATTAAAAAAAATCACTACCTTCGGAATCGTTTTTTAATTCCCTTTGACAGCATGAAAGCAGACGTTTTATTAGGCCTTCAGTGGGGCGACGAAGGCAAAGGAAAGATTGTGGATGTACTTACTCCTAAGTACGATGTTATAACCCGTTTCCAGGGTGGCCCTAACGCAGGGCATACTCTTGAATTCAACCAGATCAAACACGTTCTGCACACGATACCATCTGGTATTTTTCATGAAAACCAGGTTAATATAATTGGAAATGGTGTGGTGATGGATCCTGTCATTTTTAAGAAGGAAACGGATGCCATTTATAAACTGGGTGTGAACCTGGTTCCGAAACTGCTTATTTCAAAGAAAGCCCACCTGATCCTGCCTTCACACCGCATATTGGATGCCGCTTCAGAAGCAGCAAAAGGATTGACGAAAATCGGCAGCACGCTTAAGGGAATCGGTCCTACCTATATGGATAAAACAGGAAGGAACGGACTCCGTGTAGGTGATATTCTGAGTGATGATTTCCGGAAAAAATATAATGCACTGAAGCAGAAACACATTGATTTGCTCAGGCTGTATAATTATACATACAACATTGAAGAACAGGAGGATGCCTGGTTTGAAGGAATTGAGGAAATCCGTAAATACAGGATCATAAATTCCGAATATGAGATCAACCACCTGCTGGCATCAGGCAAGAAGGTGCTTGCAGAAGGTGCACAGGGAACCATGCTCGATATTGATTTCGGATCATACCCGTTTGTCACTTCATCCAATACAATAAGTGCAGGTGCCTGCACAGGACTTGGTATTGCCCCCAACCGCATTGGTGATGTTTTCGGAGTATTCAAAGCGTATTGCACACGCGTTGGCAGCGGTCCTTTCCCTACCGAATTAAATGACGAAACAGGAAATCTCATACGTGAGAAAGGGCATGAATATGGCGCAACTACAGGCAGGCCGCGCCGTTGTGGTTGGCTTGATCTCGTAGCTCTTAAATACTCCATAATGATCAATGGCGTAACCGAGCTTTATATGACTAAGGCCGATGTTCTTTCCGGCTTTGATGTGATAAAGGTATGCACGGGTTATAAATGCAAAGGACATATCACCGAGAAACTGCCGGACGATCTTTATGATGTTGATTCAGCAGAATATGTTGAATTCAAAGGCTGGAGCCAGGATTTATCACAGGTTGAGAATGACAGGGACATTCCGGAAAACCTTCAGGATTACATTAAGTTTATTGAAAAAGAAACCGGTGTTCCGGTAACCATTATTTCACTGGGACCGGACAGGAAACAGATTATATTCAGGTAGACGAACACCTGACATCGTCCGAAGGACCTGTCAGGTTGGATTATTTCTTCACCGGCAATTCCAACCCGTATCCCGAAGTCTTGTCGTCTTTCTTCAACATGAAGGCAAAGAACAGGGCTATAAATCCAAGGCTTGAGAAAAGGATCATAGCATACGTATAGTTGAGCGGGCCCGTATTTCCCTTATTCGTGACATCAAGCACATAACCGGCCAGGATAGGAATAGCAAACAACCCCAGATTTTGTGTACTGAACATAATTCCATAGGCAGTTCCAAGCTTCTTTTCCTCGACAATCCGGGCAACACTTGGCCACATGGCAGCGGGAACCAGTGAGAAGGCTATACCCAGCAATGCACACAGGAAATAAGGATTTGTGTGAGTGAAGGCAAATGTAAGATGTGCCCCGATAAGGATCAGCGATCCGAGGATCATCAGGCTTGCAGCCCTTCCTTTCTTATCAACCAATGCACCAAAGATGGGTGTGAACAGTACGGTTCCCATCGGTAGCCAGAATGTAATATCGCCGCTTGTCCTCTCAGAAACTCCGTATTTATTAAGGAAGAAATCCGGTGCATATTTAAGGAAAGGGAAAAAGGCAGCGTAAAAAGTAATGCAAAGCAGTGTTATAAATATGAATGACCTGATTTTCAAAATACCGGTAACATCAGATATTTTAAATTCTTCAGTCGGATCCATTTTCGGATTGGCATCCTTTATTTGTTTGTCGAGCCTGTAGTCATTAAACAGGTATATCAGGAAAGTCAGGAAGGTAATAGACAACAGCAAAACACCAAACCAAATGGGCATCAGCCAGTCGATTTCTTTAAAACGGGGTCCGAGCTTAATGGCCAACGCTGTGCCAAAACGGGCAATGCTAAGGTTTACAGCAAAAGCCAGGGCTATTTCACGGCCTTTAAACCACTTCACAATAATTTTATTGAATACAACTATGCTGGTTTCTGCGCCAAGTCCGAAGAACAGCATTCCGAGAGCCATCATCTTAACGGAAGGTGAAACTGAAGTAAGAAAAGATGACATGAGTGCATAACCGGGACCGCCGTTATTGTAATAATTTGAAGCTCCATACAGTGTAAGCCACGCGCCAATAAGCATAAAAATAGCGAATACGGTTCCTGTAATTCTTATTCCGATACGGTCAAGGATTATTCCACCCAGTATAGCCATTAGCAGGAATGTGTTCGGAAAGGCATAAAAGCCCTGAACAAGTCCGTAATCAGTTGAACTAAAACCAAGCTTTTCTGTAAGAAGGTGTTTTATGGGAGTCAGCGCATCATAGAAATAGTAATTGGAAGCCATTAATAAACTCACCAGAAGCAGCATGCTCCAGCGAAACCATGTTTTGTCGCGTAAATACATTGTATCAAAAATAATTGAGGCATCAAATATAACAGATTTATTGGATTATCTTTTACTCAATCCATACAGATACCCGTATAAAGCCATCTTTCCGCGCATGGTTTGCTGTGGGGTGAATTCGGAATGAGACCACACATAGCGGGTGTTGAAATAACCTTCTGATTTAGGCCATTTGGCATAGTCAGGGTAGCATTTTGATGTCAGCCAGCTCGGCATGTGCATCACCATTCCTTTTCCCCAGTCGTTTGTGTTCAGATAGGGTGTGTGACCCGGGTGCATACCAGGTGTGCCATCGTCACGACCGGATGTGTAGGCATTCTCAACAGATCTTTTCCCTTCAAAAGCAGTTGTGGCCGTTGTCATCTGGATCATATTCAGGGGATTTCTTCCAAGGCCCCAGTCAGCTTCAAGATACAATGCCTTTTCAAATTCCTGTTTCTGTTGCATGTTATCGGTGATGGCATGAGCGATCATCGTTCTGTCCACGTTTTGTTCAGTTTTGAAATGACCTGTGGCTTCATCGGTGGCTCGCCTGGAAGGCCTGATTGATATATAACCTGCTTCGGCTTTTTCCGCTTCTCGAATAACCGAGCTTTTCATAAAGCCATACAATTTCGGAAAATGGATTTTCTGATCGGTCACCAGGTAAACTGCGGTTGACCATAATTCGTTCATATGTTTGCCAAGAATCTCCGCTTCATCCGATTTGATCCGCGAGTTGTTGTTCAGATCATTTTCAAACGATCTGTCTCCTGTAACAGTGTAGAGGCATGCATCGGCCAGCAGGCGAAGCTCCATGCCTGTTATATCGATATCTCCTACATTCTGTGATTTGTCAAGCATTTTATCGGGCAACTTCATGGCATAACTGTAGGCGTTCAGTGCCGAATCCCTGTATTGCTGCATCAGCCGGTTTAAACCGGCGTTTTTGAAAGCCACTGCCAGCATCGAACTGTTGGCTGCATTGGCCCAAGCGGCCATAGCGGTATTTGCAGCCTGGTAAAAACGGTTTTGTTTATCCAGACAGCTTATGCCATGACTGTATCCCTTTCCGTCCCTTAACATGAGCCAGAAGTCCACTTCATTGCAGGCTTCATCAAGCAAGTCAGGAATTCCGTTACCGCTTTCCGCAATTCCGAGGTTGTCATCAGAAAGCTTGCCTTTTGTAAGGATGTAAGGTAACAGCATATCATAAATGATTGAAACATGTCCGAGGTGACGGTCCCAGTCCAGCGCATCGGAATGCCCGCCGTGTACAACCCGGTTCATCTTATCACTTACCGTATAGCGTGCCCAGTCTTCTGGTCTGTCCCACACGTCGCCTCTTGAAAATGTTCTCCATTCCGGATGATAAGGGTTCATGGAAGTGATATAAACGCTTGTATTTTCAGGTGATTTGCCGGGGATGTAAAGCGGCCGCCGGGGAATGGGCCTGATCTTGGGTGTGCTGTCCTGCCCGATCCGCATGTAAAAAAAACCAAGAGTTGAAATACGGAAAGGTTCAAAATAGACATCGGGATTTATTCTGAACTCCTGGCTGCACCCTACTCCGTCAACCACTATCCTGTAATTCCCCGGTTCAAAGTTACCTGTAACATCCGCATTCCACACATCAGCTGCCGTTTGATCATAATATCCCTGTTCAATTGCAGCTTTTTTCCAAAAAGTCACATGACCGGCTTCAAATTTCTTTTTTGTACCTGTATTGTAAAGCCATACTTTGTTGTTTTCATATGCGGAAAAATCACATGAGCCACCATCACCAAGCCATTGATACAAATCGCAGGCTTTAATTTCACTGCCCGCTGTATACCCGGCAAGATTCACATGAATTGCTTCGGAGGTCAGGTTGAAAACATCAAATGTAAATGTCTCTGATGAAAGATGGGTGTTCGTAGCCGGGTTTATATGGAGTGTATAAGTTTTATGATCCTGAAGCGGCCGTGGCAACCGGATATAAATGGTATGTTCCATTGTGACTTCGTAGTGAAAATCCGTTTTATTCCATTCAAATTGGGCCAGCCCGTTAGGCTTTGATTTCCGGAAACAGGAAAGAGCATTTAATCCCCCTTCACCATACTCATTGTCATCCGATGATGTGATTTTCCAGTTGGCGGAATCACTGCACGCAGCAAGATTTAGCGGCACACCATAAGTGATCAGAATGTTGTTCTGTGGATCATTAATAGTTTCAAAGGCGCCTTCACCTTTACCATCATCAACAAATTTAACTTCGCCATCTATAAATTTAACACACAGGAAATCCTTGTTCACAATGCTCACACTGACCAATTGAGAGGCTTTTACAGAAAAGTGGAAAAAAAAGCAAAGAGCGACGGGTAAAAAAGCTAATTTATTCATAGGTTTACAATTATCATTTATCAGGAAATCAGTTGAGGGAATGGCAGAAACACGACAGGAAAATACAGCATTTAAGTCGATATTTGTTTACTTTTCTAAAATATATTTACATCTTTGCAAACCTTTTAATGTCTTTTTAAACTTAAATATTTAAGCATTAATATCATATGAAAGAATCAGTTGCTATTTTATGTGCAGGTGGTCCGGCACCCGGAATCAACACGGTAATCGGATCAGTTGCAAAAGTGTTTCTCAATGCAGGTTATGATGTACTGGGAATTCATGAGGGATATAAAACCCTGTTCACCGATTCTCCGAATTTTGAGCATCTCGATTTCGCCTTTGCCGACAGTATATACAGTCGCGGGGGTTCAGCACTGAAGATGAGCCGCTATAAACCCAAAGATGACGAGTTTAAAACCGATTTCTTTACAAAGAATAATGTGAAATTGCTTGTGACCATCGGTGGTGATGATACTGCTTCAACAGCCAACCGGATAAGCAAGTTCCTGGCAAACAATAAGGTTAAGATGTCGAACATCCACGTTCCGAAGACAATCGACAATGACCTTCCGCTTCCTGAAGGCACCCCTACTTTCGGATATCATACAGCAAAAGAAGAAGGTGTAAGAATTGGTACCACTTTATATGAAGATGCCCGCACAAGCGGCAACTGGTTTGTAGTTTCAGCTATGGGCCGTGAGGCAGGCCACCTTGCCTTCGGTATCGGCACTGCCTGTCATTACCCGATGATTGTGATTCCTGAAATGTTCAATAAAACCAAGATCACTTTCGATGCCATCACCAAGATGATCATTTCTTCGATGATCAAGAGAAAGATCCTGGGAATTGAATACGGTGTTGCAATTGTCAGCGAAGGTGTTTTTCATTTCATGAGCGACGAGGAAATTGAAGGCACAGGTATCAATTTCACCTATGATGACCATGGCCATCCTGAGCTGGGCAATGTAAGTAAGGCTCATATCTTCAATATGCTTGTTCAGCGGAAGCTTAAAAAACTGAACATTTCAGTGAAAAGCCGTCCGAACGAAATCGGCTATGAGCTGCGCTGTGTAAGGCCGATTGCATTCGACCTGAGTTATGCAACCATCCTGGGAACCGGTGTTATGAAGTTATTCCAGGACGGTGTTTCCGGCTGTATGGTAACCCAGACACCTGCAGGCGATATCCTTCCGCTTTACATGAAAGATGTAGAAGATGAGAATGGGAAAGTAAAACCGCGACTGGTTAACATGAATTCTGAAAAAGTAAAGCTTGTTTTTGAAAACAACCTGCATTACATCACTCAGAATGACTATAAGGCAGCGAAAAAATATCTGCCCGATCCCGAAGAATATAACTTCAAAAAGATTCTGAACTGGTAGTTCAAATAAAAGCAGGGCCTCAAACCCTGCTTTTTGTTTAAATTTACATATCTTTATGTATATGAAATTCATAAATCCGTAAAGCATTTTTCATGACTGCTTCAGCTAAAAAGAAAGGTTCGATAGCCATTCTTACAGGTGGCGGAGATGTTCCGGGCCTTAACCCGGCCATACGTGCAATTACAATAAGAGCATTGAGGGAAGGGTACCAGGTGATCGGCCTGCGCAGAGGATGGGCCGGAATCATGGAGCTCGTTCGGGACAAGAAGGCAGATAACAGCGAAAAATACATGGTGCTTACTGAAGAAATAGTGAATAAGGCCGGGAGAACGGGCGGTACTTTTCTTCATACATCGCGTACCCGTCCCAGCCATGTACCCAAAGCCATGGTTCCCCCACACTACCAGGCCAGGTACAACAACGAGATGAATGATCTCACAGAAGAGGTAATTAAAAACCTTGAATATCTCAATGTGGAGTACCTTATTCCCATTGGCGGTGATGATACGCTCAGTTATGGTGTCAGATTGTATTCCGAAGGAGTTAAGGTAGTTGCTATCCCGAAAACAATGGATAATGATGTTCCGGGAACCGATTATTGCATCGGTTTCAGCACGTGTGTCACACGCACCATCCAGATGTGTAACACGCTTCGTACATCAGCGGGTTCACATGAAAGGATACTGGTTATTGAAGTATTTGGCCGGTATGCGGGTTTTACGGCTATGCTGCCTACAATGGCAGGAGCTGCAAACCGTTGCGTGATCCCTGAACACCGGTTCGATCCTGATTTATTGACGAAGCTTTTAATTGAGGACCGTGAAAAAAACCCAAGCCATTATTCGGTTGTACTGGTATCTGAAGGAGCCAAAATGAACGGGATCAATGAGACTTCACATTTGTCTGTTTCTTCCCAGGATGTATACGGACACAGCCTGAGCGGTGGAATCGGAGAACTTGTGTCAGAAAAAATAAGGGAACTTTCACCTTCTCATTGCGGTGGAAAGAAGGTGAATACAATTTATCAGCAACTGGGGTACCTTGTCAGAGGCGGAGATCCGGATGCCATTGATTCTATCGTTCCTATGGCATATGGAAACCTTGCACTCGACCTTATTTTAAAGGGTATTCACGGACGGCTTGTTGTTTTACGGAACGGCCGCTATGATAATGCGCCTATTGATGTGGTTACAAGCACAAACAAAGTGATTGACATTAAAAGGTATTATAATGTGGAACGATACCGCCCGCATTATAAAAGCTTTGAATTCCAGCCTTTATTTATAATGGCCTGAATTTATTTTTGCCTGTAAACCCAAGCCTCAGGCTGAAGGTCTGTACGGAATTTATCAATGGCAGCAACACTTTCACGATAATTATCATATGATCTTGCCGATACCATACGGAATTCACCGGGACCGGGAAGAATCTCAGCTTCATAACCCATTCCTTTAAGTTTCTGGGCATAGTTATCAGCATTGGCACTCACTTTAAAACAGCCCACTATCATATAATACCTGCCTGTAACGGCAGAAGACGTCTGAATGGATTGCTCAACAGGAGTTGCTGCCTGGGTGCTTCCCGGCGCATAATTAGCTGTTGAATCGTAAGTTTGGGCTATTGAATCGGAATCCGAAGAAACAATTTGAACGGGTTTGGGAGACGACTTCCTGAAATATTTGCATCCGCTGCAAAACAGCACTGTTAAAATCAGAACGTAAGCCAGGTTTTTCATGATGTAATTATTGGATGTAACAATGGTATTCAATACATTATAAACAAATTTACCAAAATAAGTTTGTTGTTATGTTATTCCGCCGAAGTTTTCTAAATTTACTGATACTGTATACTAAATAATTTATAAAAAGTTGCATATGACTGATCTATCCACTGTTTTTGCCGGTATTAAACTTAAAAATCCCATTATAATTGGCAGTTCAGGTTTATCCGATTCTGTCGAAAACATTGTTGAACTTGAAAAATCAGGTGCTGCAGCCATTGTCCTTAAATCGCTTTTCGAAGAGGAAATCCTGAAGGAATTAAATGCCAGTATGCAGCGGATGAGTTCTGAAGGATTTTTGTATCCTGAGACAGTTGATTATTATGAGCAGCTTGAATCGCCCGCCGAAGCTACAGTCACTTACCTTGACCAGATACGTCGTGCAAAACAGGCAGTCAGTATTCCAGTCATTGCAAGTATCAATTGCATTACCGCATCGCAATGGACTTATTTTCCTCTTCAGATTCAACAAGCCGGAGCCGATGCCATTGAACTGAATATTTTTGTTCTACCCAGCGATTTTAACCGTCGGCCCGAAGATAACGAAAGAGTGTACTTTAATATCATTGAGCAGGTTAAGAAACAGGTCAGCATACCAATTATTGTTAAACTGAGTTATTATTTTTCAAACCTCGCCGCTTTCCTGCAAAAAGTTTCGTTCTCCGGTATCAAAGGACTTGTATTATTCAACCGGTTCTATAATCCCGACATTGATATCGAAAACATGGAATTTACATCAGGCGGTGTTCTGAGCAGCCCCAGCGATTTTTATATGTCACTGCGTTGGGTAGGAATTCTCTCGGGTAGAATGGGATGCAACCTGGCTGCATCCACCGGTGTACACGACGGTTCCTCACTCATAAAAGTGATGCTTGCAGGCGCAAATGCCGTTGAAATTGCATCTACCGTATATATAAACGGGTACAACCAGGTTCAGATCATGCTGGACGAACTTGAAAACTGGATGAACTCGAAATCATTCAGTTCGGTCGAAAGCTTCAGGGGAACTATGAGCCAGTCGAAAACAACGAATCCCGCAGCTTTTGAAAGAGTTCAGTTCATGAAGTATTTTAGGGGATTCAGGAATTCCTGATTATACAAGGTCCCTGGCTTCCTCAGGCATCCAGTGCTTGTCTTTTCCTTCCCATTTAATAGTGCATCCTATGGGATTGGTGAGTTTTACACTGATTTCACTGCCACTTGTGAGTTCGGTTAGAACACGGTCAAGGTCATTCACCGTTGATTGTGCTGCGTCACGCGGATTATCGAGTGCCCTGCCTGTGTAGACCAGTTTTCTTTCCTGGTCAAATACAAAAAAGTGAGGAGTCCTCAAAGCACCGTATTGAATTGCCGTTTCCTGGCTCTCGTCATGCAGATATGCCCAGGGAAACCGGTATTGCTGCATACGCCGGATCATATGATCAAAATCATCCTCGCGGTATGTGTTGGCACTGTTTGAATTAATGGCTACAAATCCGACGCCCTGCGGATTGAATTTTTCTGCGGTCTGCCGTGTAATCTCATCGGAACCCAACACATAGGGACAATGATTGCATGTGAAGAAAACCACAAGGTATTTATAAGTACTGAAGTGTTTAAGTTCATATAATTTCCCGTCAGTACCCTTTAACCTGAAATCGGGAGCAGTCTGTCCAAGTTGCAGTGTGAAACTCATAATTTTAAAAATTTCACGGTATAACAATTTTTTGTATCCAAATGTTTATGAAGCATCTAAATGATCCTGAGATCAGACATACATGATTTTATTTTCTCAAAAGACCGTTCAATGTTGTTGTCAAGTCCGATTGAAAACCGGATTAAGCCTTCACAAAGTCCCATCTCACGCTGCAATTCTTCGGGAACTTCGGAAGAAGTGCTCTTACCCGAGTTACTGAATAACGTTTTAAAGTATCCAAGGCTCACAGCAAGGTATCCTACGCCCTGGAGCTGGAGGTTTTTCATGAGTTCATTGGCAATATGGGATGTCTCGAGTTCAAGAACAACCATTCCGCCATAACCATATCCCTTATTCAGCATGCTGTTAAACAAATTATACTGAGGATGACCCGGTAAACCGGGATATCCGACCTTCAGACCCAGCTTTTTCATTTCGGTAGCCACATACATGGCATTGTGCCCGTGCTGCCTGATTCTTACATGCAATGTGTGCAGGTTTTTCCAGATAGATGAGGAGCGCATCGGATCAAGCACCGGTCCGAGCAACATGGCAGTTCCGTCATTCACATTTGAAAGGCTGTCAATGAACTCCCGGCTTCCGCAAATAGCCCCGGCAACACAATCGTTTTTGCCGTTTATGAATTTAGTCATACTGTACACGGTGATATCCGCACCAAGCCTTGCCGGGGTAAGCATCATCGGACAGAATGTATTATCAACCATAAGAAGTACATTGCTGTCATGGGCAATCTGCGCCAGAGAAGGAATGTCTGAAATCTGCAAAAGCGGATTTGTCATGGATTCAGTATAAATCAGACGTGTATTCGGACGAATTGCCTTTCTCACACTGTCGAGATTGGTAATATCCACAAAGGTGACCTGTATGTTAAAACGTGGCAGGTAGTTTTTCAGAAAGGCATATGTACCGCCATAGGTTGTAACGCTTGTAATGATATGATCTCCGGCTTTGCAACATTGCAGGATCGAGCAGGTAATTGCCGCCATTCCTGAAGAAGTAACCCATGCAGATTCGGTGTCTTCCATGGAGGCCAGCGCATCAGCCAGATATTTGTTGCTGGGATTCCAGTGCCTTGAATAAAGAAAGCAACCTTCGGTATGACCCAGAAAGGTTTCGGTCATAGTTTCAGGATCCATGAAAGTAAACGTGGATGAATCGGTAATACCCGGATTTACACCTCCGAATTCATCAAACTGAAGCATGTCCTGTATGCGCGTTGCCGGATCAAAAGTGTTTTTCATAACCAACTTATTTTTAAAAAAATTACTCCTTTCTGCCTGCTATAACAATGATTTATTACCATAGCAGAGGCATAAATTTTTATCCCCTGATATCAGACATTAGCCATTCGGTTTTCACCTTTCATCAAGTAAGTTTTACTCACGTCTCAAACTGTCGTATATCCATTCAAAACAAAACAACAAAACAATGTTAACCGACTTAAGTAGCAAAACCATACTGATCGCTGAAGATGACGAAATCAACTATAAATACCTGAATTTACTGTTATCCAGAAAAACGGGTATAAACATTTTATGGGCTATCAATGGCCAGATAGCCATTGATTTTTGTCACCAATACAAACATATCGACATCGTACTTATGGATCTTCAGTTGCCGGTTATCGACGGACTGGAAGCCATAAGGCAGATTAAATCATTCAGGCCGAATCTTCCCATCATCGTTCATACGGCCAATGCCTATGGAGATGAATGTGAAAAGTGTTATGAAGCTGGTTGTGACGAATATATAACAAAACCAGCCAGTTTTGACCAGTTGTTGTATAAAATTGAAAATCTGCTGACGCCTGTTCACGCTGCGAAAGAATAATTTATCTGATATTTTTTTTATATTGCAGGTAAAACACCTGCACCATGAAAACTTTGATAAGTCTGTTTGAGGATTGTGTAAAAAAATACAATGACAGTGTTTTCCTCCTTGAAAAAAAGAATAATAAATATATCGGTTCCACTTTCAGAGAAGTTCACGAAAAAGTATGCCATTTTGGTGCCGGTTTGGTTGCCATGGGTGTTGAAAAGGGCGACCGGCTTGCTCTCCTGGCTGAAGGCAGGAACGACTGGGTTGTTGCCGAGCTCGGTATATTTTACGCCGGTGCCATTAATGTGCCACTCTCACAGAAGCTTACAGAACCGTCTGAAATAAAATTCAGGCTTCAGCATTCAGGTACCCGTTTCGTTATCGTATCAAAAACGCAGGCAAAAAAAGTTCTGCCTTTAATGGATTCATTGCCTGAGGTTGAAAAAGCGATTCTCCTTGATCAGCAGCCATCCTACGAAAAAAACGAAATTTCATTTTCCGAAATCATGAACCGGGGAAAGGAATTACTTGCCGCGGATCCTGAAAAATTCAATGAAAGATGGATGTCTGTTAAAGAAAGCGATTATGCCAATATCTGTTATACTTCCGGAACCACGGCTGATCCGAAAGGAATTATCTTAAGTCACCGGAATTACACGGCTAACATTGAACAGTCATTAAGCCTTTTCGTCATACCCAAATACTGGACTACCCTTCTGTACCTGCCATGGGACCATGCTTTTGCGCACACTTGCGGAATCTATACCCTTATGTCGTGCGGTGCCAGCGCTGCATCGCTGCAGACTGGGGACACTCCGATGGAAACCCTTCGGAATATACCCATTAATATAAAAGAAAACAGGCCCTATTTTTTAATGAGTGTCCCTGCCATCGCAAAGAATTTCAGGAGTAACATTGAAAAAGCCATAAAGGATAAAGGAGAAACAACCGAAAAGCTGTTCAACACAGCCATGAATATGGCTTATGTATATAACGGGAATGGATGGAATAAAGGGAAAGGTCTGAGATTTCTGCTAAAGCCATTGGTTGTGTTATTCGATAAAATACTTTTCAGTAAAGTCAGGGAGGCTTTCGGAGGCCGGCTTGAATATTTTATAGGAGGTGGAGCAATCCTGGACATGGATCTTCAAAAGTTTTTCTATGCCTTAGGGTTTCCGATGTACCAGGGATATGGCCTGACTGAAGCATCCCCGGTGATTTCTTCCAATAATCCGGATAAACACAAACTCGGTTCATCAGGCACCCTGGTAAAATATATGGATCTCAAAATTTGTGACGACAAGGGAAACTCTTTACCTGCAGGAGAGGAAGGCGAAATCGTGATCAGGGGTGAAAATGTGATGGTGGGCTACTGGAAAAATCCTGAGGCCACTGCTGACGCCATAAGAGACGGATGGCTTTATACCGGTGACCGGGGTCATATTGACAAGGATGGTTTCCTTTATGTACTGGGCCGTTTTAAAAGCCTGCTGATCGGTGATGACGGTGAAAAATACAGCCCCGAGAATATTGAAGAGTCACTCGTTTACCATTCAAAATATATTGACCAGGTATTGTTATATAACAATCAGAACGCTTACACTACGGCACTCATTTATCCCAACGCGGCAGCGCTTAAAAGTTTTATTGCCGAAAGGAATCTTAAACCGGGAGATGAAAATACCTTCACTGAAATCGTCAAACTGATTAAGGGTCAGATTGACATGTTCCAGTCGGGCGGTAAACATGGCAATATGTTTCCTTCGAGATGGCTACCCTCGACTTTTTCAATCATCTCAGAAGGTTTTACCGAGGATAATCATTTTCTGAACAGCATGCTGAAAACGGTAAGACCGAAAATCCATGAACATTTTAGGGAAAGATTCAATTATATGTATACGCCCGAAGGAAAAAATATAGTGAACCTTCAAAACCTGAATGCCGTAAAGGCAATATTGAAGTGATTTGTAGTTGACTTCTTTTTGGGGTAAATTTGCAGGATATTCCTGGTCATTAAATCTTTTATATCTGAATGGATAAACCATCTGTTATTGAATTACTCAAGGATAGAATATTGCTCCTTGACGGTGCCATGGGCGTGCTTGTTCAGGGCTATCACCTGAAAGAGGAAGATTTCCGCGGTGAGCGCTTTAAGGATTACCGGTATGATGTTAAAGGGAACATCGATCTGTTATCGATTACCAAACCTGACCTGATTCAGGGTATACATGAACAATATCTTGAGGCCGGAGCTGATATTATTGAAACCAATACATTCAGTTCCACCTCGGTTTCACAGGCTGACTATCACCTGGAGGAACTTGTATATGAACTAAATTTTGAATCGGCCAGGATTGCAGTAGCTGCTGCAAATAAATACACGCGGCAGAATCCGGGGAAACCCAGATATGTTGCCGGTTCGCTCGGACCTACAAATAAAACAGCATCCATGTCGCCTGATGTGAATGATCCCGGATACAGGGCTGTATCTTTTGATGATCTTGTTGGTGCCTATGCAGAGCAGATCAGGGGATTATCAGATGGCGGTGCAGATTTGCTACTGATCGAAACAATTTTTGATACACTGAATGCTAAGGCCGCCCTTTTTGCCTGTGAAAACTTTTTTAAGGCTACAGGGAAAAGACTTCCTGTAATGATATCAGGAACAATAACGGATGCAAGCGGAAGAACCTTATCAGGACAGACCATCAGGGCTTTCCTTACATCTATGTCACATGTCAGGCCTTTGAGTATAGGAATAAACTGTGCACTGGGAGCAAAAGAGATGATGCCCTATGTTGCAGAACTGGCGAAATATGCACCTTTTTTTGTAAGTGCGCATCCCAATGCCGGGTTGCCGAATCAGTTCGGAACCTATGATGATACGCCGGAGATTATGACCCATCAGCTCCGTCAATACCTCGACGGGGGTTATATAAATATTATCGGCGGTTGTTGCGGAACAACTCCAGAGCATATCAAAGCGTTTTCAAAACTTGCAGCCGGATATAAGCCGCGTCAAGTGCCCGAAAACACCCATGTAACAAGCCTGAGTGGACTGGAACCTCTTTTTATCACACGTGAAAGTAATTTTGTAAATATAGGAGAAAGAACCAATGTGGCCGGGTCGATCAAATTTGCAAAGATGATCCGTGAGGAGCAATTTGAAGAGGCCCTCTCAGTTGCCCGTGAACAGGTTGAAGGAGGCGCACAGGTTCTTGATATCTGCATGGATGACGCCATGCTTGACGGAGAAAAATGTATGGTAAGATATCTCCATTTGCTGATGTCTGAACCGGAAATTGCGAAACTTCCCGTGATGATTGACTCCTCGAAATGGAAGATCATTGAAGCCGGTTTAAAATGTGTCCAGGGCAAATCGATTGTGAATTCGATAAGCCTTAAAGAAGGCGAAGAAGCTTTTGTTGAACAGGCATCCAAAGTAAAACAATATGGTGCTGCAGTTGTCGTAATGGCCTTTGACGAGAAAGGCCAGGCGGATACATTCGAGAGGCGCATTGAAGTTTGCAGCCGGGCCTATCGCATTCTTACCGAAAAAGTGGGATTCGACGCTGAAAATATCATTTTTGACCCCAACGTACTAGCTATCGGAACCGGGATTGAAGAGCACAATAATTATGCTGTCGACTTTATTAAAACGGTAGAATGGATTAAAAAGAACCTGCCGTATGCCAAAGTCAGCGGTGGAATCAGCAACCTTTCCTTCGCATTCCGCGGCAACAACGCCATTCGTGAGGCCATTCATTCCGTTTTTCTTTACTATGCTATAAAAGCCGGCCTCGATATGGGTATTGTCAACCCGGGTATGCTTGCCGTTTACGATGATCTTCCGGCTGACATGCTTGAGATGGTTGAGGATGTGGTTCTGAATCGCCGTCCCGATGCAACAGAAAGACTGATTGCTTTTGCAGAAACGTTGAAAAAGCAGGATAAAAAAGAAGAAAAAGCTGATGAATGGAGATCTGCACCTGTTGAAGAAAGAATCAATCATGCTCTTGTGCGTGGTATTATTGACTTTATCGAACAGGATGTACTTGA
Organism: Bacteroidales bacterium; assembly: GCA_035299085.1. NCBI lineage: Bacteria > Pseudomonadati > Bacteroidota > Bacteroidia > Bacteroidales > Bacteroidales bacterium. The sequence goes on from DATGXG010000013.1 coordinate 160,620, forward strand.
AGCCAGGCAAAATTACCCGAAAACCCTGCAGGTAATTGAAGGACCTCTTATGGATGGCATGTCCAAAGTCGGCGATCTCTTCGGCGCCGGAAAGATGTTCCTTCCACAGGTTGTCAAAAGCGCCAGGGTCATGAAAAAAGCGGTTGCCGTTTTGCAACCGTTCATTGAGCAGGAAAAAGATCCAAATGCCCTGTCATCTCATCGAAATGCCGGTAAAATCGTACTTGCCACCGTTAAGGGCGATGTTCATGATATAGGTAAAAACATAGTGGGTGTAGTATTAAGCTGCAACAACTACGATGTGGTTGACCTGGGTGTAATGGTTCCCACTGAAAAAATTGTGGAAGCCGCTCAGGCCGAAGATGTGGATATTGTTGGTTTAAGCGGACTCATAACACCTTCGCTTGAGATCATGAGCGAGATCGCGAAGCAATTTGAAAAGAACGGGTTGAAAAAGCCGCTGCTGATTGGTGGTGCTACTACTTCGAAAATACATACCGCTGTAAAGATCACTCCCAATTACAGTTCACCTGTCATTCATGTCAAAGATGCATCCAAGAGTGTGGGTGTGGTGAGTAATCTTTTGTCCGACACACTGAGGGATAATTTTGTTGCACAATCTATGAAGGAATACGGCGAACTCCGTGAGAGTTATAAAACAGCGCGTGAAAAGGTAGCATATGTTTCGCTTGAGGATGCCCGCAAAAATAAATTCAGGATTGACTGGGATAAAACAGAGATAAAAGTTCCGAATTTCACCGGGTTAAAATATTATATCGATTATCCCATTACCGAGATCCGGGAATACATAAGCTGGGTATTTTATTTTGTGATCTGGCAGCTCAGAGGCAAGTTCCCTGACATCCTCGACGACCCCAAGCAGGGTGAGGAAGCGCGTAAACTGTTTACCGAAGCCAACAAAATGCTTGACAGGATTGAAAAAGAAAAAAGCCTTTCAGCCAATGGCGTGCTGGGCATATTCCCGGCCAATTCAATCGGTGATGACATAGAAGTATATAGTGATATTAACCGGAGTAAGGTTTTGAAGGTATTCAAAAACCTGAGAAACCAGGAGCTTAAGCAGGACGGGCCGAACCTTTGTCTTTCAGATTTCATTGCGCCTAAGGAATCCGGTAAAATCGATTATCTCGGGGCATTTGCTGTAACCGGAGGACTTGGAATTGACCGGTTGCTTGAAGAATTCGCAGCCCAACTCGACGATTACCAGGGTATTATGATCAAGGCACTGGCTGACAGGCTTGCAGAAGCGTTTACAGAACTGCTTCACCTGAAAGTGAGAAAAGAAATATGGGGTTATGCGCCGGATGAAAACCTGTCGCTTGATGACCTGTTGCTTGAAAAATATAAAGGAATACGTCCTGCCCATGGTTATCCTGCCTGTCCCGAACATTCAGAAAAAGAGACCCTGTTTGAACTTCTTGATCCGGAGAGGAAAACAGGCATTTCATTAAGTGAAAACTTTATGATGATGCCTGCCGCTTCTGTCAGCGGACTGATTTTTGCCAATCCGTTGTCGAAGTATTTCTTTGTCGGAAATATTTCCCCTGACCAGGTCAGTGATTATGCCATGAGAAAAGGGATGACCGTTGACCGGGTTGAATCATTGCTTGCCTCAAACCTTAATTATAAATAGCATCCTGTTACATGAAGATAATTGAAATCTTTACCAATTCGCCCAGAACCTTTTCATTTGAATTCTTTCCGCCCAGGGACGAAATCGCTGCGGTGGATTTCGGTATCAATGTAGGGCAACTTTTGTATCTGAATCCTTCATTTGTATCGGTGACTTATGGAGCAGGCGGTTCAACACGTGAGCGTACATTTTCGCTTGTGAATTATTTGCAGAATAAAATTGGCCTGAATACAATGGCTCATTACACCTGTGTGGGTGCATCCAGGGAAAAGGTGGCTACCGACATGGAATATTTGCTTGAAATCGGAATTGAGAATGTAATGCTTCTCAGAGGCGATCCGCCAAAAGGAAATGTAAATTTCGTTCCAGAACCCAACGGATTCAGCTATGCCAACGAGCTGATTGAGTTTGTCACTCAGAAGAAATATGGGTTTTCCGTCGGTGCCGGTGCCAATCCTGAAAAACACCCTGAGGCTGCCACAATGGACAGTTACCTTAAAAACCTGAAAGAGAAATGCGGCGCAGGTGCCCATTTCCTGGTAACCCAGCTATTTTTCGATAATAATGCCTATTATGAATTCGTAAAAATGGCCCGTGCTGCAGGAATTACATGCAGAATCATACCGGGGATCATACCGCTTACCAGTTACAAACAAATCAGCCGGTTTGTCAATATGGCTTCTACATCATTCCCTGCTGAGCTTCTTGAGAAAATGGAACGTTTTAAGGATGACGATGAGAAAGCTTACCAGACGGGCATTGAGCATGCCATCAACCAGTGCGTGGATTTGCTGAACCATGATGCTCCCGGAATTCACTTTTATACACTGAATAAATCCCGTGCGGCTGTTGAAGTATTTGAATCCCTGCCTGCAGGACTTCGTCATTAAATAATTTTGCATTATCCATCGGTATTTGAACATAAATTTGTAAACTTATACCTGTTTTAACCCATTTGTTTAACCTAATTAATTAACGATGACACAGCAGAAAAATACGCAGGCCGTTGGTATGGCCTTTATGGGGATGATCTTCTTCATCTTCGGATTTGTAACGACATTTAACATTACACTGGCTGATAAGTTTAAGGCCGTATTTGATCTCAGTAATTTTGAAGCACAGCTGGTAAACGGCGCATTTTTCTTTACTTATTTTTTACTTTCGTTCGCAAGTGGCAGTATAATCAAGAAGATTGGTTATAAAACCGGTGTGATACTCGGACTGGTGCTAGTTGCAGCAGGAAGTTTTCTTTTCTTCCCGGCCGCCAAGGTACCGTCTTTCCCGTTTTTCCTTTTTGCCATTTTCATTATGGCCAGCGGTGTTGTATTCCTGCAGGTTGCTGCTAACCCCTATGTTACAGCTCTCGGACCTTCAGAAACAGCATCAGGTCGGTTAAATCTTACACAGGCTCTCAATTCAATCGCTACTACGATTGCCCCTATTATTGCCAGCGTTTTTGTTTTCAAAACCGTTGCTGAAAGCGCTCTGGATTCCGCTCTGACACCTGCACAGCAGGCTGCACAGTCGGTTCCCCTGCCCTTCCTGATTATTGGTATCCTTGTACTGATCATTGCAGTGGTTATCTTTGCACTGAAACTCCCTGTAATTCCTACTGCAGGTGAGCAGCGTAAAAGCGTATGGAAATATCCCCACGTTATTATGGGTGCATTGGGTATTTTCTTTTATGTAGGTGCTGAAGTTGGTAGTGCAGCTCTTATTCAGCGCTATGTGCAGGAAGCAGATCCCACCCTGGATATTGCCAATGCCGCAAAAATGATTGCCCTTTACTGGGGTGGCGCTATGGTAGGCCGTTTCTATGGTTCATTCATGCTTTCAAATGTTGAAAAAAGTAAAAAATACCTGTATACCGTATTTGTACTGATTCTTGCCTTTGTTGTAGGATGGTATGTACGCAGAGAAGTAACTGACGGACTGATCTTTGCTGGTATAGCTCTTGTAAATTACCTTGCCATGCAGCTTGGAAGCGGTAAAGCCAATAAGACACTTGCCGTTTTTGCCGGTATTGCAGCCATTCTTGCTGTTGCCACTATGCTTGTGCCTGCCAATATGATTCTCTGGGTAGGTTGTTCAATCGGCTTCTTCAATTCAGTGATGTTCCCGAATATCTTTGCTCTGGGTGTAGACGGTCTTGACAAAGGTGAACTCAGCATGGCTTCAGGGATCATCAATACACTGATTGTCGGCGGTGCCATTATACCCGTGTTAATGGGTGCAGTTGCTGATAACTATGGTGTGAAATTCGCATTTGTTCTCCCGATCATCTGCTACGCATACATAGCGTTCTTTGCATTGGTTGGAAGCAAGCATAAATAATACGATAATGTACAGACGCAAAATTGTGCGTCTCTGCCTATTAAAAAAGAGCCCGGTCTTAAAAGCCGGGCTCTTTAGATTTAAATAAATTTCTGAATATTATAACACTACGGTGATACCAACCTGAAATTGAACTCCTGCATTGATATCTTTACGGTTATTGTCATTGTCTTCCTTGGCTTTTGTGCTCATCGATGTATAGCCAATACCGAGTTCCAGAGCCACATTATCATTCATAAACATTGCTGCGCCGATACCTCCTCCAAAGCCGAAAATTCCGGTTTTGTCGGTAGTGGTTGTTTCGCCGTTTTTGTCTTTGTCAACCTGGCTTCCAAAACCAATGGATGCTGTAGCAAAAGGTTTAACCTTACCTGTTCCATAATAGTATTTAACAAAAGGAGCAGCTACAATCATTGTTGAGGATGACTTATAATCTGAATCATCCTGTTTAAAGGAGGAAAGACCCATATTTAGCTGAAGTCCCACAGCCAGTCCATCGATTACAAAATAACCTGCGTCAGGAGCAAGTGAAAATGAGGTACTTTTACCCCATGTGCCATCTGCATCATCTGATTTATATTTTTCAGTCATTGCACTGAAAGAAAGAGAGCTGGATCCACCGACAAGGATTTTACCGGCCTCGGTCTGTGCATTCAACGATAAAACAAAAAAGCTTAATACTAATACAATCAGGGCGTTTTTAAGATTTTTCATAATTTTGTTTAATTTGATATGGCCTACTCTAAGGTTTTCGGCATCCCCAAGGGCTGAGTTAAATTTCGGTTTTTTACGGAAACTGATGAAAAAAAGTTATAACGAACTGTTCATATCGTATGTGTCGGATGAAAAACATGTGGTTTAAGATGGTTCCAATTTGTTTCAGAGTTGTTCCAAATGGTTCCATATTGTTCCAAATTGTTCGAATACTGAAACAATCTTGGAACTACTTTGAAACCACTTTGAAACAATCCTGGAACTACTTTGAAACAAGCTGAAATCAATGCAGATTGATGCCGATCATATGCACGAATTCCTCACGGGTCCTGTTATCTTTGAGGAAACATCCTGTGAATGCCGATGTGGTAGTTATTGAATTCTGTTTTTGTACTCCACGCATAACCATGCAGAGATGTTTAGCCTCAATCACAACTGCAACGCCAAGCGGATTCAGTGTATCCTGAATGCAATCCCTTATCTGCATGGTGAGGCGTTCCTGTACCTGGAGCCTTCGGGCGAAGGCATCTACAACCCGGGCTATTTTGCTTAAACCGGTGATGTATTCATTGGGAATATAAGCTACATGTGCTTTGCCGAAAAAAGGAACAAGATGATGCTCGCATAAGGAATATAATTCAATGTCCTTTACAATTACCATTTCCTTGTAATCCTCATGAAATTTTGAAGCAGCCAGAATTTCATCAGGTTTTATATAATATCCGTGGGTGAAATACTGCATAGCCTTTGCCACCCGTTCCGGAGTGTCTAAAAGGCCTTCCCGGCAAGGATCTTCACCCAGGTTCAATAATACTTTACGGTATAAACCGGCGAGGGATTTCGTTTTTCTGCCGTTGAATTTTTCAATCTTTTCAAAACCGGTTTCTGAAATACCTTCTACAATTATCTTCTTTTCATCATCCATGGTGTAAGTATTAAAAAGTAACCGATACCAGATTTAACAGCCAAATAAAATTTAAAAAGTCTTATCTTTATTGGCTGGTGTCTAGACAAAATTAGAAACTTTTTGTTAAGCTTCCTGATAAATTGAACTGACGATGAAAATACTTCTTGTAGCATCCTCCAACAGTGAAGTTAAGCTCTTAAGGGATAAGCTCAATTTCGTATCCAGGATTTCAAACAATCTGATGAATTACAAGCTCGGCAATCTTGATATAGACGTACTTGTTACCGGTCATGGAAGTGTTTTTATGGCCTATCACCTTACAAAAACGCTGAATACCTATAGTTATGACCTGGCCATCAACATGGGCATTGCCGGTAGTTTCGACTATTTTCTCGAACTGGGTTTTGTGGTGAATGTGATCCAGGAGCAATTCGCCGACCTTGGATTCGAGGAAAAGGATTCCTTTTTCACCCTTGGCGAAAAAGAGCTTCTGAATGAAGATTCATTCCCTTTTACAGGTGAATTGCTGCGGAGTCTTGGTAATTTCGAAATAGATGTTGTGGATTCACTGATTCCTGTTAAAGGAATCACTGTTAATACTCTCCATGGCCGCCAGGAGAGCATACAGAAGGTCAAATCGAGATTTAAATGTGAAATTGAAACCATGTCGGGTGCCGCATTTTTTTATACCTGCCTGATGGAAAAGATACCTTTTCTGCAGATCCGTTCCATTTCCTATTTTATTGAAATCAGGAAAGTGGATAACTGGCATCACCCGCTGGCGCTCGGAAACTTAACAACCACTGTGCTTGAGATCCTTGAAGAACTCAGGCTGGATAAATGATTTAATTCTTTCAAAATGATTGTAATCACCGGGGCAGCCGGATTCATTGGCAGCAATATGGTTGCATATATGAACCGGCTCGGAAATACAGATATTGTCATTGTCGATGACTTCTCAAATGAGGCCAAGTCAGCTAATTTCTGCAACCTTACATTCACTGAAAAGATCCATCGCGATGATTTTTTCACCTGGCTGAATGTCCATAGAGACAACGTTGAATTTATCTTTCACCTGGGAGCAAGAACCAATACGGCCGAATTTGATGTTTCTGTTTTCGAAAAGCTTAATCTTGGCTATTCAAAACAAATATGGAATACCTGTTCATTTTATAAAATTCCCCTGATCTATGCATCTTCAGCGGCCACCTATGGGGACGGATCACTCGGATACAACGACGATCATGATATCATTTACAGGCTAAATCCTTTGAACCCTTACGGTGAATCAAAGAATGATTTCGATAAATGGGCGCTTGAGCAGAAAAGCATACCTCCTTTCTGGGCAGGATTGAAGTTTTTCAATGTATATGGTCCGAATGAATACCATAAAGGAAGGATGGCTTCGGTGATCTTTCATGCTTACAACCAGATAAGAGAAACGGGCAAAATGAGGTTATTCAGGTCACACCGTGAAGGGATACCGGATGGCGGACAAAGCCGGGATTTCGTGTATGTAAAAGATGTGGTATCAGTAATTCACTGGTTATTTATAAATCAGCCGTCATCAGGCCTGTATAACCTGGGTACGGGTAAAGCCAGGTCATTCCTTGATCTTACGAAATCAACCTTCCGTGCAATGGGCATAAAACCGGATATTGAATTCATTGATACGCCGATTGACATCCGTGATAAATACCAGTATTTCACAGAGGCCAATATGCAAAAACTCAGGAAGGCCGGATATGAAGAAACATTTTATTGTCTTGAAGACGGCGTCAGTGATTATGTAACAAACTACCTGGTACCCGGGCAGATTATCGAACAGTAAATACTTATTTAAAGAATCCAGATATTCAGTTATGAAGCGAACCTCAATATTAACTCTGTTAGCCTTACTCATAACTTTTTCTTGTACATTCTGCCAGGAAGATGACCGCGGCTATATTGTAGAAACAGGCCAGATGGCTCCCGATTTCACACTGACAACCACTGATGGCAAAGTTTTCAAACTTTCAGAACAACGTGGAAAAATTGTTATGCTGCAATTTACAGCCAGTTGGTGCGGGGTATGCAGAAAGGAAATGCCGCATATCGAAAGTGAAATCTGGCAGCCATTAAAAGCTAAGGACTTCGTGCTTGTCGGTCTTGACAGGGATGAAGCTCCTGAGGTTGTTTCGAAGTTTGCATCCACAATGAAAATTACTTATCCTCTTGCGCCGGATCCGAATGCAGATGTCTTTGGACTTTATGCCCTCAAGGAAGCCGGAGTCACACGAAATGTAATTATCGACCGTGAAGGTAAGATAGTTTTTCTTACAAGACTCTATGAAGAAAAGGAGTTTAATAACATGAAGGAGGTTATATTTAAACTGGTTAACCCATAACCGGTTATTCCATGGCTTTAAGCTCGGCTATCAGTTTTTGAAGAACATCTTTTGCATTGCCGAAGAGCATACGGGTTTTATCGTTGAAGAAAAGATTATTCTCGATCGCTGCATAACCTTTACCCATTCCGCGCTTTACAACAATTATATTTTTAGCTTCATGGGCGCGGATGATAGGCATTCCGTATATCGGACTCGACGGATCATCCATTGCGGCAGGATTCACCACATCATTTGCCCCGATCACAAGCACCACATCCACATTGGGCATATCGGGGTTAATCTGGTCCATTTCAATGAGCTTCTCATAGGGAACATTGGCTTCTGCCAGCAGCACATTCATATGCCCGGGCATACGGCCTGCCACAGGGTGAATGGCGTACAGTACACTCACATCCCGGTCGGTAAGCAAATGATCCAGTTCGCTGCACAAGTGCTGAGCCTGTGCCGCGGCCAGTCCGTATCCGGGTATAATTACCACTTTCTGACTGAACCGCAGCAAAACGGCTGTATCGCTATAGGATATTTCTTTTATGGCGCCCTGAACCTGATGTGAAGAACCGGTAACATTCGCGCCGAAGGCGCCTACTATTACATTCAGAAGAGACCGGTTCATAGCCTTGCACATGATAATTGTTAGAATTGTACCCGTGGCGCCAACCAGGATACCTCCCAGGATCATTGCCTGGTTCGAATAGATAAAACCTGCCATGGCAACGGCAATGCCAGTAAATGAATTCAGAAGGGATATCACAACAGGCATGTCAGCTCCGCCAATGGGCATTACTAAAAATACGCCGTAAATGAGTGATATGGCAAATAACGAATAAACAAGGGTATTTCTGGCCTGATCTGCAGGTTGAGCAATGACGACATAAAAGATCACTAAAACAATCAGCAATACAATGAACAGGTTTATATACTTCATCATCCTGTTATACCAGTCACTGATCTTTCCATCCAGTTTTCCGTATGCAATCAGGCTTCCGATAAACGAGATATTTCCCACTACCATACCCAGAACCGTAACCAAAATTCTCGTATTGGAAGGATCACTGTATTCAGTCAGCGCAATAATGCTCGAAGCAGCGCCGCCCGTGGCATTAAACAAGGATACCATTTGAGGCATTGAAGTCATTTTGACCCTCCTGGCAATTACCGAACCGATTACAGTGGAGGCCGCGATGATTACTAAAACAAGGATTGCGTTGGCCACTGGTATTGTATGTCCGCTGCCGTCCTTATGAAACAGGAGGGTTGTAATGATCGCGAAAATCATGCCCGATGCAGCCCACAGGTTCCCCTTTCTGGCAGATGAAGGCTTGCTGAGCATTTTTAATCCGATAATAAAAAGTATTGAAGCTACAAGATAGCTTAAATCAAGTATGGCAATTTTGTAATCGATTTCGGTTCCGGCCATTTATTGGTTATTTTGCTTTTTCTGTGTTTTCCTTTTAAACATTTCAAGCATCCTGTCAGTGACAACAAAACCTCCGGCTACATTTAACGTGGCCAGGAACACTGCAGCGATACCCATAACGGCCTTAAAAGAAAGGGGCGATAAGGGTGCATGTCCGAGCAACATTATACCTCCAATGATGATGATCCCATGGATTGCATTTGCCCCAGACATTAATGGAGTATGAAGAACCGACGGAACATTGGAAATCACTTCAATTCCGAGGAAAATAGACAGAACAACAATAAATATTTCCTGTCGGAACGTATAGATGAATTCAAAGAATTGTTGCATGAGTCGAAGGTTCGTTATTTATTCTTTAAAAGCAGCAATCATTTTTTCATTCACAATTTTGCCTTCATGGGTCAGGCAGGTATATTTAACAATTTCATCATTCCAGTCGGGTGCCGGGTTGCCTTCTGTATCAATCAGAAGTCGCGCAAAATTTGTAAGATTAGTACTGAACATGCGGCTTGCATCCATTGAAATCCAGGATGGATAATTTACCTTTCCAATAATAACAACCTCATTATGCGTAATAATAGAGTTATTAACAGTTAATGCGCAGTTGCCTCCGTTAGGTGCAGACAGGTCCACTATTACAGAACCCGGCAACATCGATTCAACAGTTTCTTCAGTTATCAGAACCGGGGCTTTCTTGCCTGGAACCTGCGCTGTGCATATTATAACATCAGCTTTTATCGCATAGTTATGGATCATTTTGCTCTGGAGTTTACGGTATTCCTCCTGCTGCTCAACAGCGTAACCACCAGCTTCTCTTTTTTCCACAGCGCCCGGAACCTCAATAAACCTTCCTCCGAGGCTCTGAACCTCCTCTTTCACCGCCGATCTTACGTCAAATACATCTACCACTGCGCCAAGTCTTCGTGAGGTGGCAAGTGCCTGTAGACCTGCAACGCCGGCACCAAGGATTAAAACCCTTGCCGGTTTTATTGTTCCTGAAGCTGTCATAAACATCGGGAAGAACCTCGGAAGGTGCATGGCGGCATCGAGAACAGCCTTATAACCTGAAACAGTGGCCATACTTGAAAGCACATCCATGGATTGGGCAATTGTTGTCCGGGGGAGCAAATCAAGACTGAACGATGTGGTTTTATATGTGATAAGCTTATCAAGTAAAGGCAGATTACCAAGGATGTTAAGGTGCCCGACAAGAATTTTACCATTTCCCCAGATATCAAATTCACCGGGTAATATTCCGTGCACAGATAAGATGCAGTCTGAAGATGCAAGAACCTCTGACCGGGTTGCAATTTTCACTCCGGCCTTTACATAATCATTATCAAACATGCATGCTTCTTCACCTGCGCCAGACTCCATGTAGATTTGCGTTTTCATTGCCAGCAGGCTTTTTGCTGTTTCGGGACTAACTGCCACTCTTCGCTCCGGTGCCTTTTCTTTAAGAAATCCTATTATCATGGCTGAAACCAATATTTTTTTGAACTGAAGCTGTTGTTGATTGTTGTTCAATTCTATAAGCTAGTGACTAAACAAAAACTGTATCAAAATGTTCGTAATTTTGGAATACAGGAAATCTTGAATCAAACAAATACTGGGTTTATCTCATGGATCAATTTTCTTTTTTGGGGAATAGTGAAATAGAAACTATTGACCAGCTTTATAACCAATATCTGAATAATCCCGAATCTCTGGACAGCAGTTGGAGGACTTTTTTTGCCGGTTTTGATTTCGCCAGGAAGTTTCAGACCGGATCAGAAGGAGGCAATGAACAGTTAGATAAAGAATTCAGAGTTCTAAGCCTGATTGACAGTTACAGGAAAAGAGGACACCTTTTTACAAAAACCAACCCGGTTCGAACCCGGAGGAAATATTATCCCACACTCGACCTTGAAAATTACAACCTGGGTGAAGCGGATCTGAACACTACGTTTCATGCAGGAACTGAAATCGGCCTGGGAAACACCACACTTAAAAACATTGTCGATCACCTTCAGCAGACATATTGCCAATCGGTAGGAGCGGAATATATGTTTATCCGCGACCAGGAAAAAACCGAATGGCTTCAAAACAGGCTGGAATCAGGCAAGAATATGACTGATTTCGATGAACCGGATAAGAAGCGGATTTATGATCTTCTCAAAAAGGCAGTAGGATTCGAAAGTTTTATCCATAAGAGGTTTGTAGGTCAGAAACGGTTTTCACTCGAAGGAACCGAAACTCTTATCCCGGCTTTGCATTATTTGATCGAAAAGGGATCCTCCCTTGGAATCGAGGCGTTTTTCTTCAGTATGGCTCACCGTGGCAGGTTGAACGTTCTTGCCAATGTGATTCAGAAGCCGTATGAATATATTTTCCAGGAATTTATCGGTGAGGAATATGATGAGCAAATTGCACTCGGGGATGTGAAATATCACCTGGGCTATTGCAACAAGATAACCCTGCCGAACGGCAAACAGGTAAGTCTTAACCTTGTTCCCAATCCTTCTCATCTTGAAAGCGCTTCTCCTGTAATTCAGGGTGTCACACGGGCACATATCGATCAGAAATACCATGGCGATTATTCAAAGGCGGCGCCGGTGATTATTCATGGTGATGCTGCCATAGCCGGCCAGGGCGTGGTATATGAAGTCATTCAGATGTCTGAGCTTCCGGGTTATAAAACGGGCGGTACTGTTCATATTGTGATAAACAACCAGGTAGGGTTTACAACCAACTACCTTGATGCACGGTCAAGCACTTATTGCACCGATATTGCCAAAGTAATCAAAGTACCGATATTCCATGTAAACGGCGATGATGCCGAAGCCCTTGTACATACGATTCTCATGGCCATGGACTTCAGGCATAAATTTTCCTCGGATGTATTTATCGACATTCTTTCATATCGCAAATACGGGCACAGTGAAAGTGATGAACCGCGGTATACCCAGCCTACGCTTTACAAGGCAATAGCCGTGCATCCGAATCCCCGTGATATTTATGCACAGGAAATCCTTTCCAAAGAAATATACACGGAAGAAGAAATTAAAAAACAACAACAGGAATTTGATGCTTACCTCGATGAAAAATTCAATCTTTCAAAGGGGTTGGGCAAAGTACATATTCAGAGGTTCCTTAATGAAGAGTGGAAAGGATTTAAACACGCCAAAAGGGTTGATTTTGAAAAGCGGCAATCGAATGAAATTACGATTGACCTGCTGAAATTCCTGGGGGATAAAATAACTTACCTGCCTTCCAACGAAAAATTCATCGACAAAACGATCAAGCTTAACGAGGACCGAAAAAAGATGATAACCGACAATAAGCTTGACTGGGCTATGAGTGAGCTTCTGGCCTACGGAACCTTACTTTACGAAGGTCACCCGGTAAGGGTCTCAGGCCAGGATTCGGTAAGAGGAACATTCGCACAGCGCCATGCAGCCCATGTGATTGAGGAAACTGACAGCATTTTTGTTCCGCTCAAGCATGTGGCACCCGGACAGGCGTCTTTCTCTATTTATAACTCCCCGCTTAATGAATATGGTGTTCTCGGTTTTGAATACGGGTATGCCATGGCTTCACCAAAAGGACTTACCATCTGGGAAGCCCAGTATGGCGATTTTGCCAATGTGGCACAGGTGATAGTGGATCAGTATATCAGTTCTGCAGAAGAAAAGTGGGGACTGATGAACGGTATAGTATTGTTCCTGCCGCATGGATATGAGGGACAAGGACCGGAACATTCAAGTGCCAGGATTGAAAGGTATTTGATGCTGGCCGCCAATAACAACATGCAGGTTGTGAACCCTACAACGCCTGCCAATTTCTTTCACCTGCTCAGGCAGAGTATAAACAGAAACTTCAGGGTTCCGCTTATCGTTTTCACACCGAAGAGCCTGTTGAGGCATCCGTTGTGTACTTCATCACTGGATGAGCTTGCTTCCGGAACATTCCAGGAAGTAATTGACGATGATGATGTGGACATACAGGAAGTAAGGCGTCTTGTTTTCTGTTCAGGAAAAATTTACTACGATCTGCTTGCCAGGAAGAAGGAATTTAACGCACGCGACGTAGCCATTGTGCGTATAGAGCAGCTTCACCCCTTTCCGAATGCCCAGGTTGAAAAGATTACAAATAAATATCCCAACGTGATGCTTACGCTTTGGGTACAGGAAGAACCCGGAAACATGGGACCCTGGAGGCATATCCATCATGAATTCAGGGGCGAAATTATCCCCGTATACCGTCAGCCGAGCGGAAGTCCGGCAGTGGGGCTCCTGAGGCTTCACCAGGTAAGCCAGGAAGAAATTATCGGCAAGGTATTCCGTAAATGTGAATGTGACCTTAACCGCAAGTATTGCGGATTGCAGTGTTCAAGCGGAAGTTTGCGGCAACAGATCCTGAAACAGTACAGTTATTTCGCTGAAAAAATTTAATATATGATTCTCGAAATTAAAATACCGGCAGCAGGTGAATCGGTTACCGAAGCTGCAATCGGAAACTGGCTTGCTGAAGACGGAAGCTTTGTTGAAAAGGACCAGGAAATAGCCGAAGTGGAAACTGATAAGGCAACCCTTCCGCTTATTGCGCCCACTTCGGGTTTGCTGAAAATTGTAGCTGAAACAGGCAAAAAAGTAAAGGTGGGCGACCTGGCATGCACAATTGATACAGAAGGGAAAGGCAAGTCAACCACTAAAGCGGCATCGGCTGAAGAACATAAAACGATTACAACCACTCCGTCGGCAGCGGCAGCAACATCGGAAGAACATATGACACATGAACCGACAGAGCCGATCCCATCAGGAGATTCGGAATCTAAAGCTCATTCGACTCCGCCCACGGTGACAAAAGAAAACCCTTCGACTCAAAAAAACCAAGATCAGGACGCTGACAAATCTGCGACGTTGTCAGGTCTTGACCAGCCGTTGAAGGTAACACCATTGGCACAGCGAATCATGGAAGAGAATGATCTTGACCTGGAAGATGTGATCAATGGTTTGAAGAAAATCACAAGGCACGAGGTGGAACAGGTGCTTCAACAAAAAAATACGCAGAACATGCAGGCAGGTGGCAGCGAAAAGACTGCTGCCGCTCAGACACCTGAACGAACTCCCATGTCGCCCCTCAGGAGAAAACTGAGCAAAAGGCTTGTAGCCGTTAAAAATGAAACAGCCATGCTCACCACTTTCAATGAAGTGGACATGAGCAGCCTCATGAATTTACGAAAGAAACATCAGGATACTTTTAAGGAAAAATTCGGTCAGAAGCCAGGATTGGTATCTTTTTTTGCCATGGCCTGCAGCAAAGCATTACAAGAATTTCCGAGAGTCAACTCGTATATTGACGGTGATGATATCGTAACACCGCACCAGGTTGATATAGCCATTGCCGTTCAGACGGATAAAGGTCTGATGGTTCCCGTGATCAGGAATACAGCTTCGATGAATATTTCGCAGCTTGAACTGGCCATTACGGAAATGGCAAATAAAGCCAGGGCTGCCAAACTATCGATTGATGAAATGACAGGCGGAACATTTACAATTACAAACGGGGGTGTTTTTGGCTCCATGCTTTCCACACCTATTTTGAATCCGCCACAATCGGCCATCCTGGGTATGCATAACATCGTCGACCGTCCTGTTGCCATCAACGGGAAAGTTGAAATACGACCTATCATGTACGTTGCCCTGTCATATGATCACCGGCTCATTGACGGAAGGGATTCCGTGAGCTTCCTTGTGAAAGTGAAACAGTTGATTGAATCACCGGTCACCATGTTGTTGCAAGGACGGGATCCCGAGAAAATGCTCCTGGGTTTATAGAAACCGTTGAAGAATTAAGCCATTCACTTTGAACAAAAAGTAGTATTTTAGCCTTATGAAAAAGAACCGGTTGAATTTCAGGATAAATCACGCCTTATTCGCGCTGGTTGCAGGTATTGCTTTTTTCAGTTATTCCTGTACAAAAGATTCGGACAATGAACCGATACGCGAATACGTGGTTCAGCAAACCAAGATTCTCAACTACCCGTTAGCTTCAATCCAGGTGCTTGTTGCCGGCCAGATGGCATCCTATCCTGAAGCCGCAGAAATTGTAAATCATATAAATTACGGTGTTGACGTTTACAGGGTCAATTATAAAACGCATTACGGAGATTCCTTAGTAACAGCAAGCGGGTTGGTTTGCATACCCGATGTTAAGGGTTCTTTTCCTGTTATGAGCTTTCAGAATGGCACGAATGCATCCCATGCAGATGCTCCCACTGTTAATCCAACTGATCCGGGTTATGTTATCATGCAGTTTATGGCGAGTAATGGATACGCTGTCCTGATGACGGATTACATTGGTTTTGATGCTTCAGCCAATATTGTGCACCCTTACTATCAAAGAGAGTGTACTAACAATGCAGTGATCGACCTGATACATGCCTACAATGAGCTGAGTGAAGCTGGTGATATAAAATCAACACCAAACGACAGTCTTTTTCTCCTTGGTTATTCGCAGGGTGGCGAAGCAACTATTTCAGCCACTGAGAAAATTGAACATGATTCCCCTCTCAATATGGATGTTATCGCGGTTTCAGCAGGTGCAGGGGCTTATGATCTGATGGCTTTCACCGATTATGTGCTTGCACAGGAAAGTTTTCCTGCTCCTATGTATTTTCCGTATTTTATTTATTCGCATCAGCAGTTCGGAACCATTACAAGCCCACTGAGCCTGTTTTTTAAAGAACCCTATTCAACCCAGATACCGGGCCTTTTTGACGGATCACACACGAATGGCGACATTAATGAAAGTCTGCCCAATCCTATTGCTGATTTGCTCACACCGGAACTGATTCAAAATTTCGAAACCGGTGATGCATTTGAAGAATTGAGGAATGAATTGACTTCATCCAGCATCCATGGCTGGAAAACAAATTTACGCATACAGTTATACCATGGAACAGCCGATGATAATGTACCCCCCGATCAGTCGCTTAACCTTTATAATGAATTCATTACAGCAGGTTCAAACACTGAAGATGTAAAGCACTTTACATTGGAAGGTCTCGGGCATGGAGCCGGTCTGATGCCATGGGGAATAGGCACGGTGAACTGGTTTAATTCTTTACGATAATTTTTCAGGTATATGGAAATGCTTCAGCAATATACTCACCGAAGGTACAATGCCCTTACAGGTGACTGGGTACTTGTAGCGCCACACCGTACAAAAAGGCCCTGGCAGGGACAACAGGAAGAAAACCAGCAGAAACAACCTGTTCAGTATGATCCTCAGTGTTACCTGTGCCCAGGAAACACGAGGGCAAACGGCGAGAAAAATCCGGACTACAGATCAACTTATACCTTCGTAAACGACTTCAGTTCCCTCATCGACAGTGTTCCAGATTTTGAAACTAACACTGAAGAATTACTTGTCGCCCGCTCGGAAAAAGGTATCTGTAAAGTGGTATGTTTCTCACCACGCCATGATCTTACACTGGCTGAAATGTCCGTTTCAGAAATTGAACCGGTTATCAGGATATGGCGTGAGGAATATAAAAACCTTGGAGAACTCCCTTTCATCAATTACGTCCAGATTTTTGAAAACCGTGGTGAGATCATGGGCGCCAGCAACCCCCACCCTCACGGCCAAATATGGTCACAGACCACCATACCTGTTGAACCCGCTAAAGAGCAGGAGCAACAAAGAAAATACCTTGCAAAGAATCAATCGGTTCTTTTATTGGATTACCTGAATATTGAGTTGGAAAAGAAGGAACGGATCATTCATGAGAATGCGGGATTTGTTGTTCTGGTTCCTTTCTGGGCAGTTTGGCCGTATGAAACCATGATCCTTCCGAAAAGAAAAATCAGGAGCCTTCTCGATTTTACACCCGCAGAAGTAAGCCAACTTGCCGATGCACTGAAAATACTGACAGTTAAATACGATAATCTCTTCAAAATATCATTTCCTTATTCAGCCGGAATTCACCAGTCGCCCACCGACGGTGTGGAACATCCCGAATGGCAGTTCCATATGCATTTCTATCCGCCTCTGCTCAGGTCGGCTACTATTAAAAAATTTATGGTAGGATATGAAATGCTTGGCAATCCCCAGCGCGATATCACTGCAGAAACCAGTGCACAGATATTGAGGGATTTGCCGGTTGTGCATTGGAAGGCTTGAAAAAACCTGACAGCGTCCGGAGGACCTGTCAGCGTTATTTCTTCAGTTGATTAACGTTTAAAAAAACGCTGACAGGTCTTCGACGCTGTCAGGTTTTTTACAAAAAATTCTTATTCAGAAACTCCTGGAATTTATCTTTAAATTGATCACTTACCGGAATGTAGGTTTTACCGAATATGATCCGGCTGCGTTCAATTGTATCAATTTTTCCGAGGTTTACTATAAATGACCTGTGGACTCGCATGAACTTTGATTCCGGTAGCTTGGTTTCAAGAAGTTTCAAGGAGGTCAACGACAACACAGGCTTCGGATCACCTGAAACATAAACCTTCACATAGTCTTTCAATCCTTCGATATATAAAATGTCTGAGAAATTAATCCTCCGGATTTTGTATTCCGATTTAAGAAAAAGGAATTCATTGTTGGCTTCGACCTGCGTCATTTCTCCTTTCTGCTCAAGACCAATCAACCGCAAAGCTTTTTGAGCAGCTTTAAAGAATTCCTCATAGCTGAAAGGCTTCAGAAGGTAATCGATAACGTCGAGTTTAAAACCTTCGAGCGCATATTTTTCATAGGCCGTTGTAAAAATTACCTTGGGCCCTTTCGATATAGCTTTCGTGAATTCGATTCCCGTCAGGTCAGGCATCTGTATATCAAGGAAAATCAGGTCAACCTGTTCATTGTTCATAAACTCGAACGCATCAAGCGGATTGTCAAATTTTCCGATCAGTTCAAGTCCCGGAGTTTTTTCAATATAACCGGCAACCAGCTGAAGGGCCAGGGGTTCATCATCTATAGCAATAGTCCTGATCATCATTTCAAGCCAGGTTAATTAAAACGCTTACCCTGAAAACAGATTGTTGTTTTTCTATTTTAAGTTCGTGCCTGCCAGGAAAAAGAAGTCCCAGCCTCTTTTTGAGATTATCAAGTCCTATTCCTGTAGCTCCGTTAATATCCGTTTCGGGACGGGCAACCAGGCTGTTCTCACATATGAAGGTAATCATTTCCTTTGATACATCCATTTTAATGTCGATGAAAGATTTTTCCCTGTAACTGATGCCGTGCTTGAACGCATTTTCAATGATCGAGATAAAGAGCAAAGGAGGAATTGAAATGTTTTCGTAGGTCTCAGGAAATGAGATATTCAGCGATACTTTCTCCGACAACCTGAGCCGCATAAGGGCAACATAGTTATTCATGAACTCGATCTCATTGCTGAGTCGGGTTTCTCCCTGCTCCGATTCATACAGAAGGTAGCGCATCATTTTAGAAAGTTTCAGCACTGCCTCCTGTGAATCTTCGGTATTGATACTGATTAATGAGTAAATATTGTTAAGGGTATTGAAAAAGAAATGGGGACTGATCTGGTTCTTTAAAAAGGCAAGCTCTGAATTCAGCTTTTCTTTCTCAAGTTCCTTCTGTCTTTTCTCAATTTCTGAATTTCTCTCAAGCGCTTTTAATCCGAATGCAAAGACAGTAAAAACAAGGGCATTGAACGCAAAATTATAGATACCCATAGGTCCGAACGGTAGCCGGAGAATTCTCCTTTTTCCGTCAGGCATATGATCCTCGCGCTGCTCAATCCTGTCCTCCCTTGCTTCACGATCCGGTTCGTTACGCCGCATTTTTTCAAATATGAGATTGCTTGAAACAAGAGATAAAAAGAATATTGCGGCAACAAGAAGAAAAGCAGATGAATAATATTTAACCCGCTTATTTTTCAGGAAAAATTTCGGAATGAGCACAAGGTAATTCACATAGAAGATCATGCCATTGACTGCAATGATCAGATAAAAGGTCCATATAAATTCTTTGGGAAGATTCCACCTGAAGAAATTATAGAAAGGAAGACCTATCATTATTGCCCATGCTGCAAAGTGCAGCAGCAACTTCATGCCTTTACCCTGCATTCTCTTTTTCATACTCTAAATATAATTATTCATAACGTAATGCATCAATCGGATTCAAATTCGATGCTTTTTTGGCGGGATACCACCCAAAGAACACCCCGATTGCAAAACAAACAACAAATGCGAGTATCACGGACTGTGTTTGAACATATGATTTAATTGACATTAGTGATCCGCCGCCTTTTGCCAGCAGGTAGCCGAAAAGGATTCCTATTATGCCTCCCAGGATGCTGAGTATAATGGATTCAACAAGGAACTGCATCAGGATATCCCGGCTACGTCCACCGATCGACATACGAAGTCCTATTTCACGTGTTCTTTCAGTCACTGAAACAAACATAATGTTCATGATGCCGATTCCGCCAACCAGCAGGGAAATGCAGGCGATAGCCCCAAGAAGGTAAGTCATGCTGTCCATTATGGACGAAAAGGTATTCATCAGTTCGCTCTGAGACATGACACGAAAATCGTTTTCATCAGAATCCTTTAATTTATGGGTCCTGCGTAAGATTTCCTCTACTTCAGCCTTTGCATCTGCTGATTTTTCCTCACTCACCGCAGATGCATTGATACCATTAATATAATCAATGGCTGCCAGCCGGCGTTGAACCGTTGTATAAGGCGCAACGATCAGGTCATCCTGATCTTGTCCCATCCCGCTCTCGCCTTTATCCTCGAAAAGCCCGATGACCTGGAAAGGAATGTTTTTAATCCTTAAGGAAAGTCCGATGGGATCGGCATTTACACCAAAAAGATTTTCCTTCACGGTTTGTCCGATAATACAAACCTTCGCCATACTTTTAACTTCCTGTTCACTAAAACTCCTGCCTGATTCAATAATCAGTTTCTTAATACCCATGTATTCCTGACTGACACCGTAAACAGTGGTTTGTGTATTCTGATTACCATAAATCACCTGTCCATTTGCCCTGATCTCGGGAGATACAGCTGAAACGGAGGTTGCTTCATTGCGGATGGCGATTACATCTGCCATTTTCATAACGTTGGAACTGGACGCTCCGAGGCTTACTCCGGCTCTTCGCTGGAAGTTTGGCATTACCATAATCATATTGGTTCCCATTTTCGACATCTCTTCACGCATATTTCGCTTGGAACCCTCTCCCAAAGCGAGCATGGCTATAACAGAAGCAATGCCGATTATGATACCGAGCATAGTCAGTATAGCCCTGAGCTTATTGCGGATCAGGGCTCTGATTGCCACTATAAATAAATTGGTTAAGTGCATTTGAATGTACTTTTAATTGTCTGATTCGTCAAAATTTTCAACCGGAAGGCTTTTAAGCACTTCTTTTGCGTAAGACCTTTCGGTCACCATGTTCTCTTTTACTATGTGACCGTCACGAAAAACCACATTCCGTGTGGCAAATTTTGCTATATCCGGCTCATGGGTTACATAAACTATTGTTCTTCCCCTTTCATTAAGATCCTGGAATAACTCCATGATTTCAAACGAGGTGTGTGTATCCAGGTTTCCGGTGGGTTCGTCCGCCAGTATCATTACCGGGTCATTAACAAGTGACCGTGCAATGGCAACCCTTTGTTGTTGTCCGCCGGACAACTGGTTAGGCATGTGATGCATACGGGAAGAAAGTCCGACTGCTTCAAGTGCGGCAATAGCCCGTTCTCTTCTTTCCTTTGATTTTACTTTAGGATTATAGAAAAGCGGAAGCTCAACATTTTCAAGGGCTGTAGTCCTGGGAAGCAGGTTGTACGCCTGGAAAACAAATCCGAGCTTCTGATTTCTCAGTCTTGCCAGGTCATCGCGGTTCAACGTTTTTATATTTACGCCATCAAGGAAATAATCGCCTTTTGTGGGGATGTCAAGACAGCCCAGGATATTCAGCATAGTTGACTTACCCGATCCACTTACACCCATTACAGCAACAAATTCACCTTCCTCAATCTTCATGTCAACGCCCCTGAGTGCATGAACAGTCACCTCACCCACAATATAATCTTTCCTGAGGCCCTTAATTTCTATGATTGTTTTATTCATACTTTTTATTTTATAAAATCAGGATCAGAACGGGAATGGTCCCCTGTTTTGGTTCTGAGTTGATTTTGTTGTGATACCGGGGCCACTCATGGATGTAATCACTTCGTCGCCTTCTTTCAGTCCGGATAGAATTTCAACAAACGTTCCGTTATCAATTCCGGTTTTTATAGGATTGGGCCTGATACCGCCTTTGCCGTCTTTTATCCATACCATCTTTGAACCATCGGGCATTTTTCCGCCAAAACCACCCTGTGGCATAGCAGGCATGTTGCCTGAACCGGCTTGCATGGCACCCGAACCCATAGGAGCCTGCACGGGACCATTTGAGGGTGATGCACCCGGCGCACCCGGGAATGCGCCTTTCGGCATATTTTTAGCCATTTTGGCAAACTGTTTTTGCATATAAGCCTGATCTGGTGTAAAACGAGTGGCTTTTCCTGAAATCATAAGGGTGCTGTCTTTCTCTTCGACATAAATAGTTGCATTGGCTGTCATTCCCGGCATGAGCTTTTTTTCAGGATTTGGTGCGCTCAGAATAACTGCATAGGTAACCACATTATTCGTTGTGGTAGGTTGTAACCTGACTTCAGATACGCTGCCTTCAAATTTCCGGTCGGGGTAGGCATCAACTGTAAATTCCACCCTTTGTCCCTTCAGTACATTTCCGATGTCAGCCTCGCTTACACTGGTTTCAACTTCCATCTGGGTAAGGTCGTTCACAATGGTAAAAAGGGTTGGTGTATTGAAGCTTGCTGCCACTGTCTGGCCTTCTTCAATGGCACGGTTCAGAACCACGCCGTCAATAGGTGAGTAAATTTCAGCGTAATTCAGGTTAACCTTTGTGCGTTCGAATGCTGATGTGGCATTCTTCACGGCAGCCTGGGCATTCTGGTAATTATACAGCGCCTGGTCATAATCGGACTGGGCAACAAGCTGTTTTTCATAAAGGGCCTTCAGGCGGTTGAATGTAGCTTCCTCGTAAGTTAACTGCGCCCTGGCCTGGTCGAGTGTGGCCCTGCTCTGGTCGAGCTGTGCCTGCAATTGTTTTTTATCGATTAACGCCATGATCTGGCCTTTTTTTACGTGATCATTGAAGTCGACAAATACTTTGTCAATGATTCCGGAAACCTGTGTACCTACATCAACCGAAGTGACTGCTTCAATGGTTCCGGTAGCCGTAACCACATTGGATATCTTTCCTTTTTCAACTTTAACTGTATCAAAAGTATATTCGGCGTCTTTCTTGCCCGGTTTTATAATCAGAAAGACAACCACCGCCAGGATCACTATGATACTTATGATCAACACTTTCTTTTTCATGGTATATTTATTTAAATGCAATTATTTTTCTATTTACAGGGTTAATGGAATGCCAAGATAAAAATCAAGGATCTTGTAACTGAAGATCAGGTTGTATTTCGACTGCAACAGCTGGCTTTCAGCTACAATCAGGTTGGTTTTCGACACCAGGTAATCAACTGAATTGATCAGTCCCTGCTTGAACTTTTCATCTGACAATAATGAAGATTCACTTGTGGCATTGTAATTTTCAACATTAGCCTGGTATTGAGTCTGCGCTGAAAGTACGTCCTGGCAGGCCTGTTCAATGTTTTTTCGCAACTGGTTGCGGGTGTCTATTTCGTTTAATTCAGCAGTCTGGTATCCGATTTTTGCCAGGGCAACACTTGTTTTTACCTGTTTTTTCTGGTAAATAGGTATTGCCAGGGTGAGTCCGGCCGAAGGTGAAAAATCATCCTTTAGCTGGCTGAAATAGGCATCGCTTGTATTTCCGTCATTTGCCAGGCTATAAGCGGCATTTGATCCGAAACCCGCACTGGCCGACAAACTGGGCATGTAACCGGCTTTTGCGATTTTTTCATCAAGCAAGGCCAGTTCTTTATTAATGGCAGCACTTTTGATCTGGGGCTTAATAGCCAGGGCTGTGTCATAAACTGACTGAACAATGGGAGCACGTTGCTGATCGAGTGAGGCTGCAAGATCTGGCTGTGCCACTTCGAAGTTTTCGGTAACAGGAAGCTCCATAAGCTGCATCAGATTTACTTTTGCAATTGCCAACTGGCTGATGGCATTAGCGAGATTCAGCTTTTCACTGGCAAGCTGTGATTTAACCTGGGCATAATCAGCCTGGGAAATGATCTTCACTCTTAACCTCTCCTGCGCGAGGTTAACCTGGCTTGTAGTTGATTCGATCTGCTTTTCTGAATTCTTCACCTGTTCTTCGGCATACAGTACCTGCAGGAAGGCGTTCAGAATATTCAGACTGATCGATTCCTTAGTTGTCTCCAGGGTATATTTTCCATTTTCAATATCAAGTTGAGACTGCTTGATCTGGTTGGTTATCCTGGAACCATTAAAAACAGTGACACCCGAATTCACAGAATAACTCGAAGAAGTGTTACCGCTCAATCCGGTGCCGGCCAATGGTTTGTTCCAGTTAAAATTCTGGCTGAATGATGCATTCAGATTTGGCATCCTTTGAGCTCTTGCCTGTTCGGCCTGAAACTCAAGCGACTGATTATTCAGATTCGTTTTTCTTACTGTAATGTTCTGTTCGAGAGCATAATTAATGCAATCTTCCAGCGTCCATACTTTGTCCTGTCCCATTATCATGGACGGAAATCCCAGGAGAGCGATCCAGATAATGATGATGTAATTCTTCATAATTTTAATATTTTGTGATAAAAGTACGTACAGAAAATACCGTTGTTAATATGAAATAGAAGAACTGCCCTTTTTCCCCGATTAAGGACCTTATTTCCGATACTAATCGGCAGCCGATAACTTAAGTATTGATATTTTTCTTAAACTTGCATTATGAAGTGGGTTGATAATTTCAAAACATCAGTAGGGCAACGCATTCTCAATGGTTATCAGAAGACTTCAGATCGTTTGCCTTCCTTTTGCAACATCAGTGATGCAAACAATATCGGGATCATTTACAATGCAACCGAATATGTAAGTTTTGAAATTATCCGCAATCTGGTTAAAGACCTGGTGCATGATTCAAAGAAAATTTCGGTTCTTGGATATGTAGACAGCAAGGACCTGATTGACAATTATCTTTACAGGAAAGGCTTTGATTTCTTCTCAAGAAATGAGTTGAACTGGTACAGAAAACCGGAGTCTCCCGCTGTAGCCGAATTTATCAAAGAGCCTTTTGATTTACTGATTAATCTTAGCCTCGAAGATCATTACCCCATTCAATATATAACCACACTTTCACCTGCAAAATTTAAAGCGGGAAGATACAGCCCTTCCGATACCTGTCTTGACCTGATGATCGATATTGAGAAAGAAAAACAGGCTATGCGAAATATTCAAAAAGAGATTGACAGTGTTCGGGATCATAAAGATGAAGACAATGAACTGGAGGCGGATATTGAAAAGAAAACCGAAACTGAGATCCAGTTAAATTTCCTGATCAACCAGCTTTTACATTACCTTTCGATTTTAAAAAAGTAAATAACTAATGGACCCGAAGAAGTTTTTAGGTACAGGTGTAGCCATAGTCACGCCTTTCAGAAAAGATGGCAGCGTTGATTTCAAATCATTGGGCAAGTTGCTGGATCATATTATAAAAGGCGGGGTCAATTATGTTGTTGCGTTAGGCTCAACAGGTGAATCCGTTACTCTATCCAAAGATGAAAAAAAGGCTGTTGTTAATTTTGTAATTGATTCCGCAGCAGGAAAAATTCCTGTTGTAGTGGGTATTGGCGGTAACAATACAAACGAAGTGCTCGATACGATTAATCACACCGATTTTACAGGAGTTGATGCCATACTATCGGTTTCACCTTACTATAACAAACCGTCACAACAAGGATTATACCTGCATTTCAAGGCCATCGCAAATTGCAGTCCTGTTCCTGTAATCGTTTACAACGTACCGGGACGAACAGGCTCGAATATTTCGGCAGAGACCACTGTAAAGCTGGCTTCAGAATGTAAATCGATCATTGCGACCAAAGAGGCTTCCGGTAACCTTTCACAGGTCATGCAGATTATCCATACCAAACCGAAGGGATTCCTTGTAATTTCAGGGGATGACGCTCTTGCCCTTCCTATTATGGCGGTGGGTGGTTCAGGTGTGATTTCGGTATCCGCAAATGCTTATCCGGCTGAAATGTCAGCTATGATTCAGCATGCGTTAAAAGGAGACTACAATAAAGCCTGTGCCATTCATTATAAATTGCTGGAGATTACCAATGCATTGTTTGAAGAAGGAAATCCATCAGGTATAAAGGCATTGCTCGAAACCATGAAAATTTGCCAGAATAACCTGAGGCTACCGTTGGCTCCTGTTAGCGAGAAGCTTTTCAGCAAGATTGAATTATTGGCGAAGAAAGTCAGGTAGATTCCTTAATTGCCCCGGCCTTCAGGCCGGGGGAAAACAATACACACAGTTACTTACCGGGCTTTAGCCCATTCCGGCCTGTGGTCGCACGCTACAGATGCAGGTATTAATAATAGTCCCCGGCCTGAAGGCCGGGGCAATTCAATTATGTTCTCTCCGCTACCTGTGCACCGTGGCAATGCTTATATTTCTTTCCGCTGCCGCAGGGACAGGGATCATTTCTCCCGACTTTCTTTTCTACCCTTACCGGTTGCACATGTTCTTCTTTTTTGGCACCATCAGGCTGTCCGCTGCCATCGGGTTTATACTCCTGCTTATTGGCAGCAAGCTGGCTGAAATCGGTTCTGCGCGGAGCCTGTGCTTTCTGAACTTCACTGGCATCGCGGATTGGCAGCTGTCCACGGAGCAATATGCTTGATACTTCACGGTTGATCTTGTCGATCATTGTGCGGAAAAGTTCGAAAGATTCAAATTTATAAATCAGCAACGGATCTTTCTGCTCATATGTGGCCGTACGAACAGATTGCCTTAAGTCATCAAGTTCCCGCAGGTGTTCTTTCCAGGCTTCATCGATTGTTGTGAGAATAATTGATTTTTCAAACGACCTGCTTAACTCTTCGGCATTTGATTTATTTGCTTTTTCAAGATTGGTAAGAACGTTGTAAACCCTTGTTCCGTCGGTTATCGGGACCACGATATTTTCATACACTTTGCCCTGTTTCTCATACACATCGCGGATAACAGGCAATGCCTGCCTTACGATATTGGCCTGTTTGCGCTGGTATGTTTCACGGACAGTCTTATATATCCGTTCGGTAAGTTCTTCAGGGGATAACTGGGAGTATTCTTTGGGAGTTACAGGTGGTTCAACAGACAACTGTCGAAGCACGCTGATCTTGAACTCATCAAAATCACCATTACCCTGCATCTGAGTCACAACACTTTCACAAACATCATACATCATATTGGCCACATCAACCTGGATGCGTTCCCCGTACAACGCATGCCTGCGCTTGGTGTAAATTACCTCGCGCTGCGAATTCATCACATCGTCATATTCAAGAAGGTGCTTACGGATTCCGAAGTTGTTTTCTTCAACCTTCTTTTGGGCTCTTTCGATAGACTGCGTAATCAGCTTTGCCTGTATGGGTTCGTTTTCGTTCCATCCCATTTTGGCCATCCATCCGGCAATTCGGTCGGATGCAAAGAGTCGCATCAGGTCATCCTCTAACGAAACATAGAATTGAGACGATCCCGGGTCGCCCTGTCGTCCTGCTCGACCTCTCAACTGCCTGTCAACGCGGCGTGATTCATGTCTTTCCGTACCAATGATGGCAAGTCCCCCTGCTTTTCTCACTTCCTCGCTCAGCTTGATATCCGTACCACGGCCGGCCATGTTGGTGGCTATTGTAACGGTACCTGATTTACCGGCTTCAGCAACAATTTCTGCTTCACGCTGGTGCAGTTTTGCATTCAGCACATTATGCTTTATACCTTTCATGCGGAGCATCTTGCTCAGCAATTCAGATATTTCAACTGAGGTTGTACCTACAAGGGATGGACGTCCCTGGTTGTGCAGGTTTACGATCTCGTCAATAACGGCATTGTATTTTTCACGTTTGGTGCGGTAAATCAAATCCTCACGATCTTCACGGACTACAGGCCGGTGGGTTGGAATAACCACCACATCAAGCTTATAAATATTCCATAACTCGCCTGCTTCCGTTTCAGCTGTACCAGTCATACCGGCAAGCTTGTGATACATTCTGAAATAATTCTGAAGTGTAATGGTTGCAAATGTCTGGGTCGCAGCTTCCACCTTCACCTTTTCTTTGGCTTCGATAGCCTGGTGAAGACCCTCGGAATACCTTCTTCCTTCAAGGATACGGCCGGTTTGCTCATCCACTATCTTAACCTTGTTATCCATCACCACGTAGTCGACATCGCGTTCAAACATGGTGTAGGCTTTCAGAAGCTGGTTTACTGTATGAATACGGTCTGATTTAATAGCATAATCGGCAAGAAGTTTATCCTTGAAAGTCAGCTTTTCCTCAGCATTGAGGTTTCCTTTTTCAAGTTCTGCAATTTCGCTGCCTATATCAGGCATTACAAAAAAGTTGGGATCAGCAGCCGTTCCTGTAATCAGGTCAGTTCCCTTTTCAGTAAGTTCAACTGTATTTTGTTTTTCATCAATTATGAAGAACAGATCATCAGTAACTACATGCATGTTTTTGCTGTTTTCCTGCATGTAGTAATTTTCGGTTTTAAGAACAAGGGCTTTATTTCCCTGTTCACTCATGAACTTAATAAGGGGCTTGTATTTGGGAAGACCTTTGAACGACTGTAAAAGTTTATATCCGCCTTCATCATTTTTTCCTTCAGCAAGCAATTTTTTTCCCTCTGCCAAAAGATTAGTAACAAGGTTCCTCTGGGCAGTTACCAGTTTTTCAACCTGCGGTTTGAACTCATCAAACGACTGATCATCACCTTTAGGAATCGGACCTGATATAATTAACGGTGTACGGGCATCGTCAATCAACACAGAGTCAACCTCATCCACGATGGCATAATGATGCTTGCGCTGTACCAGATCATTGGGAGTGTTGGCCATGTTATCACGCAGGTAGTCGAAACCGAATTCATTATTGGTTCCGTAAGTAATATCAGCCAGGTAAGCCTTTCTCCTGCTGTCAGAATTCGGCGTATGCTTGTCAATGCAATCAACAGACAGCCCGTGGAATTCGAAGATAGGGCCCATCCATTCGGAGTCGCGCTTGGACAGGTAATCGTTCACTGTAACAATATGAACGCCCCTGCCGGCAAGGGCATTAAGAAATACAGGCAAGGTAGCTACAAGAGTTTTTCCTTCACCTGTAGCCATTTCAGAGATCTTTCCCTGGTGAAGAACCACCCCGCCGATCAGCTGCTGGTCATAATGAACCATATCCCATGTTATTGGGTTACCTCCTGCCAGCCAGGTATTCATGTACCGTGCCTTATCCCCTTCTATTTTAACGCTGTTTCGCTGAGAGGCCAGCAGTTTATCCATATCAGTGGCCGTAACTTCAAGGTACTGGTTTTCCTTAAACCTCCTGGCCGTTTCCTTCACAATGGAAAAGGCGACTGGCAGAACTTCATTTAAGGAATTCTCTATATCGCTAATAATCTCTTTTTCTATTTTATCTATTTCATGGTAAGCATCTTCCATTTTCTCCACATCCAGGTCACCTGCTTCGATCTGGTCCCGTAGATCCCGGATCTGTTCTTCCTGCTCTTTAACCGAATTCCTGACATAATCTTTTATTTCAAGGGTTTTGGACCTCAATTCGTCATTCGATAATTTTTCAATTCCGGCATAGGCTTCACGAATCTTATCCAGCACAGGCAATATTTCTTTAATATCCCTTTGTGATTTACTTCCGAAGAACTTACTAAGAAAACTGTTTAAAGCCATTTTTGTAATTTTATAAATCAATATATACACCTGTGAAAGCCATCCGTTCACAACGGAAAATAAGCGACAGGCTGCCTTTATTTTTCAGGCAACAAAATTATGAAAATACTTTGGATTGATTAATTCGTTTATTCACATATTCCTTACGATCTCTTCGCCGAACTCAGAACACTTCAATTTTGTAGCTCCTTCCATCAGCCTTTCGAAATCATAAGTAACCCGTTTGCGCTGTATCGCCCCTTTCAGTCCCTTATATATAAGGTCAGCGGCTTCGTTCCAGCCCATGTATTCGAACATCATGGCACCTGACAGGATAACCGATCCCGGATTCACCATATCCTTTCCGGCATATTTAGGAGCTGTTCCGTGTGTGGCTTCAAATACAGCATGCCCTGTGACATAATTGATGTTGGCGCCGGGCGCGATTCCTATTCCTCCCACTATGGCAGCCAGTGCATCTGAAATATAATCGCCGTTAAGGTTCAGTGTGGCAATTACCGAATATTCGGCAGGCCTGGTCAGTATCTGCTGCAGAAAAGCATCCGCTATTACATCTTTAATTGTGATTACTTTGTTTGTATGCGGATTTTTAAATGAGCACCACGGTCCGCCGTCAATTTCAACAGCACCAAATTCTCTTTTAGCAAGCTGATACCCCCAGTCGCGGAAACCCCCTTCGGTGAACTTCATAATATTTCCTTTATGAACGAGGGTCACAGAAGGTAAATCATGCTGAATGGCGTATTCAATGGCAGCCCTGATAAGTCTTTCAGAGCCCTCACTTGAAACAGGCTTAATGCCAATGGATGAAGATTCGGGAAACCTGATTTTGGTAACTTTCATCTCATTCCGAAGAAATTCAATCACCTTTTTCACTTCCGGAGAACCGTCCATCCATTCGATTCCTGCATAAATATCTTCTGCATTTTCCCTGAAAATAACCATATCGGTTGTTGAAGGGTCTTTAACCGGAGATGGAACACCCTGGTAATAGCGTACGGGACGCAGACAAACATATAAGTCAAGGATCTGGCGGAGAGCGACGTTAAGCGAACGTATTCCGCCACCAACAGGTGTTGTAAGAGGACCTTTTATTGCTACCAGGCACTCCCTTATTGTATTGAGTGTTTCATCAGGTAACCAGTTGCCGGTTTGATCAAATGCTTTTTGCCCGGCAAGGACTTCAAGCCATTCGATTTTCCGTTTACCGCTATAGGCGTTTTTTATCGCCGCATCAAACACATTTACAGATGCCGACCAAATGTCGGGTCCGGTACCGTCACCCTCAATAAAGGGGATAACGGGGTTATCTGGTACAATAAGTTTACCGTTCGATAGCGTTATTTTTTTTCCGTTCATACTGTTGGGCTTTTATTCGAGTTCAAGGTTTAATTTCTGACGGAATGCGACCAGTGCCGGGTTTTTCTCACTCAGGTATCTGAATTTTTCTTCACTGGTATAGAGCTTCTGCTGTTCGTTCTGAGGTGACTCAACGATACCGGCTTCAATCCGTATATCACCATTATGCATTTCACTCCTCAGGTATTTTTCAAGCTCATTTTTTGTATTGTTGTTGAAATCCTCAAGCTGAACCCTGTTGTTCATTTCGACAACAATAAGGCAATTTTCCGCAATTCTTGGTTCAACCTTCCTGAGGGTCACGGACATCCTGGGGCGTTCTTCCCTTAGTTTTTCCGAAAAAGCCATCCAGGCTATACGAAGCGTATCCATGTTGAGATCCTGTTTTTCAGTAATCACTGCTTCATCAAGCATATCAGGATCTTCAGAAATGGATTCGGTTTCCTCTACCTGTATCTTCGGTTTATTTACAACTGATTCGAGCGCCTGTTTAATGGATATTGTATGAGGAGCTGCGTCAGTAACCGCCTTTTTAGCTTCAGGAGGAGGAACTGATTTGTTTTGAATTTCAGGCACAGGATCCGGCTTTTTCAAAGTCGGTTTCTGAACAACTTCAACCTTTTGTGTGACTGTATTACCACCGGCTCCGGGCTTTGCCAGTTCAGGAATAGCTATTCCGGTTGGTTCACTAACCGGCTTTTTTTTTTCGCTAACTATGTTGGATAGTCTGATTAAAGCCAGTTCAACGTGCAATCGTTGGTTTCTGCTAGCTTTGAATGTAAGCTCGCATTGGCTGCAGATTTCAAGCGCCGAAAACAGGAAATCGGCTTCACATTGCCGTGATTGATCACGATATCTTTTCTTCAGTACATCACTTACTTCAAGCAGTGAAAGCGTCGATTCATCACGGCTTACAAGTAGTTCCCTGAAATGTGATGAAAGTCCCCCGATAAAATTCTGTCCGTCAAATCCCTTTTGCAGAATTTCGTTAAAAAGCAACAGGGCTTGTGTGGCAGAACCTTCAAGAAAATATGAGGTCAGTTTGAAGTAGTATTCATAATCCAGCACATTCAGGTTATCCAGAACTTCATGGTACGTGATGTTGCGGTTCGAAAAGCTGGCGACCTGGTCAAATATCGACAACGCATCACGCATGGCTCCGTCTGCCTTGAGTGCAATAACATTCAGGGCTTCTTCTTCATAAACGATATTTTCTTTTTTGGCAACACCAGCCAGGGATGCAACTATATCATCGACCCTGATTCGTTGAAAGTCAAAAATCTGGCAACGTGAAAGAATTGTAGGAATTATTTTGTGCTTTTCGGTTGTTGCGAGTATAAAAATGGCATGCTCGGGTGGTTCTTCAAGCGTTTTGAGGAATGCGTTAAAAGCCTGCTGTGAAAGCATGTGCACCTCGTCGATTATATATATGCTGTATTTTCCAACCTGCGGAATGATCCTGACTTTATCGATCAGGCTGCGGATATCATCAACCGAGTTATTGGATGCCGCATCAAGTTCATGTATATTGTATGAACGGGATTCGTTAAACGATTTGCAGGATTCGCATTGACCGCAGGCTTCGGTTTCCTCTGTAAGATTGAAGCAGTTGAGGGTGCGGGCAAAAATTCGTGCACAGGTGGTTTTGCCGACGCCCCGGGGTCCGCAGAATAAATAGGCATGGGCTATATGACCTGACCGAATGGCATTCTTGAGCGTGTTGGTAACTGAAGGTTGCCCCACAACAGTATCAAAATGGTCAGGTCTGTATTTGCGTGCTGAAACAACGAAGTTACTCATGAGGCCATGAAATCATAAGCAGCAAAGATACTGAATTCTGATTATTGAATAAGGGGTGTTGATAAAAACTGATACCGGATACTGGATGCGCGTCATTGCGAGGAGCCAGACAAATCATTGATTATATCAGAGACATATGCGACGAAGCAATCTGCCCGAACAGGAAGAGCCTTGCCAAGACATAATATTGGCCAGAATGTCTTTGCGTCGTACTTCCTGTGCGGGCAGATTGCTTCGTCGACAAAAATTTTTACTATAATCGGTTGTTATTTCCCGCTCCTCGCAATGACGCACGAGTTACTCCACCAGCCTGATATTCCCGTAATGAGAAGTAACCGACACGTCAGCTTTGGCAGCCTGGTCGGAGCCGACGAGACCGTTCAGCTTGGTTTCGTTGTTTTCATTTATCCGGTTCAGACGGGATTTACCTTCGGGATACGTGATATTGCAATACTTGGCATAAGCATCCAGGTGGTATGATGCGGCAGGATCAATAGCCAGTTTGTACGTGCCGTAGCTGTTGTTTACTTTAATTCCTTCAAATGTCGGCGCAATGTGGTCAACTATAACATCGGTATATTTGGTGTCAACCTGAAGTTTCCCGGTTAGGGAGCCTATGTTAAAATGCCCGTAGGCAGCTGTGGTAACGAAATTTGAAAGTTTTTCAACTTCATAGGTGTCATACTTGCTTTCACTTACAACTGAACTGCCGTTAGTGATGTACAGTTTCGAATATTTGCTGACGATGGCAAGTGCTTTGCTTTCGGTAATATTAAGCTTTGAGTACTTGATATCAGCTTCAATCCATTTGGTTTCCTGAATAGTACCGTTTGAATACGACAGGTATATTTTGGTGAGAGGCTGCTTTGAATCATGAAGTATCTTATTGGCCGTAAGTTTGCCGTATTTCACATCGATTGTGGAAGTGGAAACAAGCTGATCAATAAATACATTGCCGTACTTGTTTGACAAGTAAAGAGGAAGCGTTTTAGGCATGGTGACCGTGTAATTTATCTGCAAATCCCTTCCCGACCCGGGGCCTCTGAAGAACTTACTCAAATCATCGCTGAAATCGGTCACTGCCTTTATTACATCATCTTCCTGTGATATATTGATATCGATCATATTAAGCAGCTCGTCTGCTCTTTCTTTTGAGCGCTCATGTACATTAATCACAATATTGATTATTACCTGTGGATTTTCGCTGTTAACTATGTCGACGTTACCATACTTATTGAACAATTCAATACGAGTATTGGGATTCACCTGGAATTCCTTCTTGATTTCTTTAGTGAAATCACCATCCTGTGCCGCTAATGAAACTGTGATTACAGCTGCGATAATGAAAGCGGTCGTTCCCTTGTATTTTGCTAAGTTTCTCATGACTGTGCGTGTTAAAGAATTGTTTTTCCCGTTTCCTGTACCCGGCTGATCATCATATCAATGAATTCGATCTTAACCTGGTAATAATTAATGATGGCGCTCTGAACACGTTCATCATCAGGATTCTGTATAAAATCTTTTTTTATCGTGACTGCCTGTTTATCCATGCTTGACAATTCATCCATGATTTGCTGCTTCTGAGCTTTATCGGAGAATTTCAGGTCATTGAGTTTTGAGTAATACTCGTCAAGCTGTTTCGAATAATAACTTTCAGCTTCGCGAAGCTCCGGATTGCTAGTGGCAGTAATGTAGTTGTCCAGGCTTTTACTGAAGAAATTCAACTCACTGAAGGCGGCATAGGTAATCAAAAGGCCGGCAATCACAGCAGCAGCAATTCTGATAATATAATAATTTCTACCATGCAAAGGCCGAACCCCGGATTGAGCGAGCCTTTCTTCGAACCGGTCAAAATGACCGGCCAGGGGTTCCTCGGAATTGAAGTTTTCCTGGTTCCTGTAAATGTAATCATCCAAAGGCTTCATTACTATCTGGTTTTTAAAATTTCTGCCAATTTTTTCTTTGCCCTCGTAAGTTGTGACCTTGAAGTGGATTCATTTATTTTCAGAATCATTGCTATCTCTTCATGGTCATAACCTTCAAAAAGCGAAAGTGAAAGAACGATCCGGAAACCATCAGGAAGGCTCTTCATTGCATTCCTTATCCGCTCAATCTGAAGGAATTCATCCGGTATTTCAGGTTCTGGCTCATAATAATCAACTGCGCCGGCATTCTTTTCATTGATTTCTTCGAATTTTACTTTTCTGCTCCGAAGGACATCAATTGTTTTGTTGATTACAATTTTCTTCAGCCAGGAACCGAAACTCATCTCACCCTTGAAGGAATTGATTTTAAGGAATGCAGCAAGAAACGACTCCTGCATAATATCCTCAGCTTCAACCTGGTCATTGATCATGCGGTAGCAGGTACTATACATGGCTTTATAGTAAAGCCTGTAAATCTCACGTTGAGCAACTCTGTCACCGGCACGACAACGATCAATGAGTTCCTGATGAATCTGGTTACCTTTTTGTTCAATCATTTACTCATTCTAAGAGACGAAAGATTTTTAAACACGCTGCAAATTTTACTGAAAAATAATCATTTTCCTTTTCACGGGAACTTTCATTGATTAATCTTTTTCAACGATTCGTAACATTGGAAGTTCTGAACAACGTAAAGGGTGGGCATCTGGTTAAAGTCTGAATTTTCAAATTCAGCAGCTCCGCAGCCAAACTGCAGAGCGTCTTTTGAGAGGATATTCTTCCGGTGTTCTTTTGAATTCATCCAGCGTTTAATTTGGACATCGCAAAAAGAAAGGTAAGTATGAGGCTTAATGTAATTCCCTTCCTTTGTGCGGCTGAATTTTCCCTGTCCCCGCAGGTAAACCGGTTCATCTGAGTTATATTTCAGTCCGAATCCTTCAATCAGGTTCTCTGCAAGGTAAGGATTGGCAATGTTACAGAGTTTTGCCCTGTCATTGGGAGTCTTCTTGCGGGGATCTTTTTCATTGATATGACTGAAAAATTTTCCTTTTACCATATCATGGGCGTGCATTTCGGCTGTTTTTTCAAGTTCTGCAGAATATGTAAGAGGTTTAAGCCCGTATTTTACCCTTGTCTCGTTGGTCAAATAAAAGATCAGTTCATTAATCTTACCATAATCGATATTGTCAAAATCAATTTCAACATTGAATTCCGGAACTTTCCTGAAATTCGTATAATCAATTCCCTTCTCATCATAATGAACAGTTTGTGAATTAGCCTGTTGAAAGCTGAATATCATAAACAGGGCGATAGTATACCGGATCATATTAGCTGGAATATTGCACATAAAAGTATTTCCTTTTTTCGTTAAGTACTACAAACAACGTGCTTAAGCAGTGAAAAGTATAGCTTAAAATACTAAATTGCATGTATGAAACACATGGCTATAAAATTGCTCATTGCTGAACAAACCCCAGGGAACTGGAGTGAATTTGAAAGCGGTTTCAGCATAAAGCAGGTTAGTTCAATAGCCGAAGTCAGAAGCAAAGTTAAAAGCGTTGATTACGAAATAGTTATAACCGATTATTTTTTGAAAGACGGCGTTTGTATCGATTTCTTCAAAGAGCTTGAGAATATACCTGTGATCGTTATGGTGCCTGAAGGGGATGCCGAAGCGGCTTTGATATCCGTGAAGACAGGGGCCTCTGATTTTCTGGTTAAAGACAAAGGATGTTATTATATGAAATTTCTCCCTTTGAGGATAAACCGGTCGCTCGAGATGAAAAACCAGGCAGATGAGCTCAAAAAGTACCGATACCAGCTTGAAAATATAGTTGAGGAAAGAACAATTGAGCTGATTGACATGTACACCAAACTCCAGGAAAGCGAAACTAATTTCAGAAACATTTTTAACAGTTCAAGCGAAGGAATTATCATTACCGATAGTGAAATGAAATTCATAGAGGCCAATGATGCCGTCCTGAATCAGATGGGCGTCAGTAAGCAGTTCCTGGCCACTCATGAACTTAGTAATTATGTTGTGCCTGAGTACCATAAGGTTTTATATGAAAAGCTGGAGATCGTTAAATCCGGTAACCCGACCGGGAGTTTTGAACTTGAAATTATATCCCCCTCCAATGGATCATTAATGCCTTATGAATTCAGTTGTGTACCAATAATATTCAACCAGGGTAATGCTATATTGGCTATTATGCATGATATAACCGAGCGAAAGAATCATGCAAGAAAACTGTTTGAAACCATTATCCAGACTGAAGAGGAAGAAAGGAAAAGAATCGCGAGTGATCTTCATGATGAGATCGGTCCGCTGATTTCTGCCCTTAAAATATTCACCACTTCGTTTATTGAGGCCACCAATTCAGATAAAAAAGACAAACTGGCCCAAAAAATGGGTACAATAGTCAGGGAGGTGATTGATTCAATTAAAACCATTTCGAATGACATGAGCCCGCATGTTTTAATGAATTTCGGTCTTCATGCGGCTATTGTAAATTTTATTGATCTGTTTACACGCAGCATCAAAATTAAGTTTAAATCGAATATTGAAAGCATCAGGTTTCCGGAAACCATTGAATCCCTGATATACCGTATTTATAAGGAACTGCTTAATAATACTGTAAAACATGCCCATGCCCGTGAAGTAGATATTCATATTGAATATGTCAATGATCACCTTATTTGCAGTTATCGGGACGATGGGATAGGATTCGACTGGAATCAACAGACTCAGATGCCGGCAAAAGGTATGGGTATTAATAATATTATTACGAGAATCCGCTCACTTGGCGGAGATTTTACAGTAAAATCCGAACCAGATAAAGGATTTGCTATTATTTTTGAATTACAAACGATACATAAATGACTTCAGACAGGAAATCAAAAGTTATTATAGCCGACGATCACACCTTATTCAGGCAGGGATTAAAATTGATTCTCGAAGATTTAGATAATATTGAAGTTGTCGCTGATGTCGCGAACGGAAAGGAATTGGTTGAGATTACGCATCAGCTTAATCCCGATCTCATCATAATGGATATTAATATGCCGCAGGTGAACGGCATAGAAGCCAGCAGGATTTTGCTACATGAAAATCCCGAACTTAAAATACTCGTTGTTTCGATGTATGGCGATGAGCAATACTATAACAGCGTAATCGAAAATGGTGTAAAGGGATTTATCCTGAAGGATGCTGAAAACACCGAATTACGTGCTGCGGTTAATCTTATACTCAGTGGCAAAACCTATTTTTCACAGGAATTACTTTTGAAACTGATAAGAAACAGAAAAAACAGCAACCAGATTGTTCTCACGCAACGTGAACGGCAAATCCTGGAACTGATTTGCCAGGGAATGAATTCGTCCGAGATAGCGGGCAAACTGTTTTTAAGTGAACGTACTATTGAAAATCATCGTGCAAACCTGCTCGACAAGACCGGGTGCAGAAATTCGCTTTCGCTTGTATTGTACGCATTCAGGAACAACCTGGTTGACCCAGGAAACAGTTAAATAGTTTGAGGTTTGAGGTTTGAAGTTTAAAACAATATAAACAACATCAAACTTCAAACTTCAAACCTTAAACATCAAACCAATGGATTATTTGCTAGCGATTTTAGCCCTAATCTGCATACTGGCCGGAATTGCGGGAAGCATTCTGCCGGGTCTTCCGGGTCCGCCGGTGAGTTACCTGGGACTTCTTCTGATACACTGGTCACGCTTTGCTCAATTCTCAACCCGTACACTGATCATATGGGCCGTTGTGATAGCGGTCGTTGCCGTGCTTGATTATGTGGTGCCTGTATGGGGAACCAAAATGTACGGCGGCACCAAAGCCGGCCTTCGCGGAAGCACTGTGGGTCTCATCATTGGCATGATTCTCTTGCCTTTGCTGGGTATAACACTCGGACCTTTAGGCATCCTGGGAATTATCGGAGGTCCGTTTGCAGGAGCGTGGATCGGCGAGCTACTTGCAGGCAAGGACTCACAAAAGGCATTGCGCTCAGCATTCGGATCTTTTATTGGTTTCCTTGCTGGCACAATGATGAAAGTGGCTGTGAGCCTGGTGCTGGCTGTGATGTATTTCAAAGCCATTTTCCAGGCTATTTTCTGACTAAGCGCCCAGTGTGGCTACCATTACGGCCTTGATTGTATGTACACGGTTTTCAGCCTGGTCGAAAACAATGGATGCCGGTGATTCAAACACATCATCTGTAACCTCAAGAGCTTCCAGACCGAATTTCTGGTACATCTCCTCCCCTACTTTTGTATTCCGGTCATGAAATGCAGGCAAACAATGCAGGAATTTCACTTTTTTGTTTCCGGTAAGATTTAGAACTTTCTGGTTGACCTGGTAAGGAAGAAGGAGTTTTACCCTTTCAGCCCATACAGAAGCAGGTTCTCCCATGGATACCCATACATCGGTATAAAGAAAATCAACATCTTTCACAGCTGTGGCGATATCTTCGGTAATTGTTATTATAGCTCCGGTTGCTGAAGCAATTTCTCTGCATGTTTTAACAAGATCTTCAGAAGGATGGCATAGTTTGGGCGCTGCGGCACGAAAATCAATACCCATTTTGGCACAACCCACCATCAATGAATTGCCCATATTATTACGGGCATCCCCAAGATAACAGAACTTAATTTTATTCAAGGGTTTATCACTGTATTCAATCATCGTCATGAGATCGGCCAGTATCTGTGTCGGATGAAATTCATTTGTCAATCCGTTCCACACAGGAACACCCGAATAACGGGCGAGCTGATCAACAATATCCTGTCCGTGTCCCCTGTATTCAATACCGTCAAACATTCTACCCAGCACACGGGCAGTATCCTTTACCGACTCCTTATGCCCTATCTGAGAGCTTACAGGATCGAGATAGGTCACATGAGCACCCTGGTCGTGTGCGGCCACTTCGAAGGCACAACGTGTACGGGTGGATGTTTTTTCGAATATAAGGGCAATATTTTTGCCCTGCAACCTTGGTTGTTCAGTACCACTGTACTTGGCTTTTTTAAGTTCGAACGATAGATCAAGTAAAAAACGAATTTCTTCCGGTGTGAAATCAAGCAATTTCAGGAAATTCCGGTTACGAAGATTAAAGGGCATAATTAATAATTTTATAGGTTTTTCAGCCAAAGTATAGAAGACAAATGTAGTGAAACCCGGCCAATAATGGCTATGATATTTATCATAGAATGTATTTATATACTTTTTTATTTAATAATTATTCCATTCAATATTTCATTCGGATTATTTCACAAGTCAATTAAAAATAGCAGTTCAGCAAATAAACTAAGGTGATTTATCAATCGGGGCAAACCTGAAGATGTAAATACCGTACATAGATAAAAGTCACTTACTCAAAATTACATGACCAAACAACTTGCGACCTTTTTATCTGCACTGATCATCTTGTCAGTTTCATCGTGTCGCATGGAATCCGCAAAGAGTGGCATTACTTCAGGCAGAATTGACTACAGGATTACTTATCTGAACAATGATCTTGATAAAAGGATGCAGAATATTCTCCCCTCCCGTATGCGGCTGTTATTTAATGAAAAGCAAGCGTCGAATAATATTGAAGGGTTTATGGGAATGTATAAACTGAATGCATTTACAAACTTTAATACCCGGAAATGTTCTACAATCCTGAAGGTACTGGATAAACACTATTTCTTTAAAGGAAGCAGGGATGAATCGATGTGCTGTTTTGACCCTATGGATGGCATGATTATTAAGGAAACGGAGGAAACCAAACAAATTGCCGGTTTCTTATGTAAAAGAGCGCTTGTCACATTGCCCTCTTCTGGGGATACTTTTTCCATTTATTACACAAATGAAATTACACTCAGGCATCCTAATGCCACCAATCCATACAAAGAAATAAAAGGTGTTCTGATGGAATTTGAATTGCAGTTGTTGCATCTTAAAATGCGATTTGTGGCCGACAAGTATACAAAGCTTGAAGGTGAAATTGAATGCAAACCTGAAAAGACCAGCAAGGAAGTCAGCAGAAACCAGATGACACAGATACTTAATAAGCTAATGGATTAAACCTACCTGTAGGGTACAATTTCAGGTTTATCAGGCAGAAAGTCATTCAGTTTAAGTCCCGGCTCATAATCAATAACAAAATACCTGGCCGTTCCCCCGCTTGGTTTGCCGGGATAAAAAGAAAAACGGATAACAAACGTATCAAAAATCAGTTGTTCGTTTTTAATTCTCAATCCGAAGTTTAGTCCAGAAAACAACCTTGAATCGGAGAACCGTTCATAATCCCTCTTAAGATAACCCAGATCGAGTCCGCCGAAAATACCGAAATGAAAGCCGAATAAAACATAAGGCGTAAATACAACCGATTCAAGGTTAAGTACAATTTTGTCATTACCTCTGAGGGAAGTATTAATAAGACCCAGGATACCATATTCATCACTGATACTGATAAACTCTCCGGGGTATCTGTTGATACCGCTGACATAGTTAAAGTTGATAAAATTCCTGTATTTGAAACGATGATATTCATGAAGCTTTGTGAAATACCGGACAGCAAACTTGAAAACTCCCTGTTCGTATATCCCGTTGTTTAGGAAGGTACCTGCCCTGACCTGGCCGTATAAATAGGAATTATCTTTTAAATACATACCGTATGATGCACCAAATGAAAGGTAAGGCATGTAAGTACTTTTTAGCCGTGTAATTCCGGGCGTTATATCGAAAAGGAATCCGAAAGGCACATCCTCAGGCCTGCCGAAGGTATAGATCAACCGGTCCTTTTTAAAGCCCTGTCCCGTTATACCGGCGGAAAAGAGGAGTGTAGTCCTGTCAATGAATGGGTAAAGATATTTTGATTCAATATCAGGAGGAACAATATTCTGGTACATGTTCATCCGCGCTGACAGGTAGAATCCGGACCGGATACTATGTGAACGCATATTAAAAGGAATCACTATCCGGCCTGCCCAGAGATCGGTGCTGTTGTATTTAACCGAAGTATCTTTAAACAGGGTATCCACCATATCGACATTGCGTGTGATACTTGTTTGTTCAAACGATATACCACCTGCATTGCGTATTACAAGAGCTTTAAAATCGCGGCTCAGACTCAGCTGGTAAGTCTCCTGGTTCCACCTGCGAATATATTCCACTTTACCTGTAGTGAACGTCCTTCTTATATTGGGAGATATATATGAAAGCCGGTATCCCAGGAGTGGTGAGTGTGCCGGATCCACATAGGTTGTTAAATCAAGATGATGGCCCATACCCAGCACATTGTGATGTGAAAGATCTAGTGAAACAACACCCGGATTGATAAGGTCAGCCTGTATTCCAAAAGGAAATTTATCCTGTGTGAGCAAAATCAAGTCAATTGAATCGGAATTACCGGGTACCGGTTTGGGTATAAATCGGGCATCCATTAGAAAGGACAATTCCCTCAGTATCCTTTCATTTTCGGCCGCCTGAAAAACATCGAGTATATCACCCGGATGAATGATCAGGTAACGTTTCAGCAGGTTTTCTTTTGTATCTTTATGCCAGGCATTTACGGTCCTTTCAATCCATGTTCCGGCTTTATACATAGTGTCGGTAACATCCGGGGAGAACATATCAATATGGCGAAATTCAATATTCCTGATAATTTTGCCATCCATGGCTGCAAGGCCTGTGTTGGTCGTGGGAATTTTTTGTTTTTCAGGAGTGCTTTTGATGATCAGGTTATACAATTCTTTTTTTAGCCGTGTATTGTTGTTTTTGAAAAGAACACTGTCAATTGGCTTGTTTGACCATTTTTCAAGAGTCGTATCCGGAATTGCCGTGCGAACAACCGTATCGATTTTTTCAACAATTTTTTCAATGATGCCGGTAGTATCGGTATCGGCTTTTTGAGCGGATACACCCATAAAGCAGCATGCCAGGGCAAAACATGCTGCAAGACGGAGAAACCGTAATTCTGATCCTGTCATTCTCTTATATATCAGCCTCAATTTGAAAAGGTATCCGGGTAAAATTAATATTTTTTAACGCTCAGGATTTTAATAATGTCAAAGGCTTTTATCGCACCAAAACATAAATGATTAAATTTGTGCCGTTGGAAAAAAACGTGGTCACGTTCATAATGTTTAAGAAAGCCCTTAATATTTTAAAATACCTCGCGTTCCTCGGTGTAGGAGTATTCGTATTTTGGTGGGTTTATAAAGATGAACCTGTTTCAATTTACAAAGAGGCGTTTAAAAATCTTAATTACTGGTGGATTGCAGTGTCTGTGCTGTTGAATATTTTCTCACAGATTTCCAGAGCCATGCGCTGGAATATGCTGATCCGGCCAATGGGTTATAAACCGAAGCTTTACAATTCATATTTTGCCGTTGTTCTGTTATATTTCGTTAACCTCATCCTGCCGAGGGCCGGGGAAGTCTTCCGCTGTACCATCCTTACTCGATACGAAAAAATTCCGTTTGCCAAACTGGCCGGTACCGTATTTGTTGAAAGAATGGCCGATTTCATCACCCTGATGATCCTCGCTTTCATTATCATTCTGAGCCAGTTCGGGGTTTTTGTTTCTTTCTTTAACAGCCATGAAGATGTTAAGCAGAATCTATTATCGTTGTTTTCGGCCCGGAATATCATTATTGGTTTTGCTGTTCTTTTTTCATTAATCCTTATTCTGATTTTGTTCAACCGTTATTTCAGAAAGAAAGATTCAGGCGGAAATTCGTTTTTAAAACGATTCAGGTTAATCCGGCAGAATTTCGTTACCGGTATAAAATCGGTTGCCATGCTTGAAAACAAATGGCTTTTTATAGGCCATACAGCTTTCATATTTATTATGTGGCTTTTTATGCTTTACGTGATTTTCCTTGCTTTCGGACCCACATCTCAGCTTTCCATACTAACAGGGATGATTACTTTCCTGATGGGCGGACTTGCCATGCTCGCTCCTGTACAGGGCGGAATTGGGCCATGGCATTTCATGGTATACGAAACCCTTTTTATTTATGGAATT
The DNA here is from genome assembly GCA_035299085.1 of Bacteroidales bacterium. Taxonomy (NCBI): domain Bacteria; kingdom Pseudomonadati; phylum Bacteroidota; class Bacteroidia; order Bacteroidales; species Bacteroidales bacterium. The sequence continues at coordinate 204,071 of DATGXG010000013.1, forward strand.
GATAAAGCAGATGGAAAGATATTTGCACTAATAGCCCATTCTTCAACCAATTTGATTTACCTATTCCTTGGTATTGCTGCATTTGCAATACTTCCCATAATTAACAGACCTGTAAAAGAGCCAACCACCGAAAAGGCTGAGTAACTTTATTCCACTTCAAAACTGAAAGAACCTTCCACCGGATTGCCCTGGTCGTCGATTCCTGCCACATGGCCAAAAAACAACCCTTTGATATCCGACGTATAGAAAGTTACAAGCATAGAATTTCCCTGGTATTGAATTTTCGGATTCCAGTAAAGCGTGCGACGGTTATCAGCTGAATAAGAAGTCTCTATTGAATAATCAGGCGAATAAAACTGTTTTTCTGCAGCACTGATAATGCCGGGTGCAGCCGGTGATGATGACTGCCTGTAACGGCCGGTTCCCTGGATAGTTGTAATCTCAATCACTCCTTTAAAATTTAAAGGGGTGTACTTATGAACGTCTATCGCTGAAGTTGAAATATTAATATTAGTAATGTCAGAAGGAAGAATATTCTTAAGCGCACCTATTTTATTACCTTTCAACGACCCGTTAATTACAATAATGGCTTCATCAATCATCACTGTCGTGTCGGTGTTTGAGCGCAGCGGTTCCGTAAAAATAATCCTGTCTTCTGATAGCCTGTATGGTTTGATATCCTGAATGATATCCATTATATCAGTATACTTGGAATACTGGTAGGGATCATATTTTTTGTGGGTATCGGTTTTTTTCTCCCTGAATTTCCCCGGACCATATCGCAAAAAGTAAACCAGATCCGGTTCCCCGTATCGAACCAGGTCTTTAATCTTTGACATTTCGCTGTTTTCAGGCTGGTTTTCAGTGAAGTCTGCCAGCTTCTGCACATAACTGTAATCAATTTTTGTATTCAGGTTTACTTTGCCTGTGGCATCATAGGCATCAATATTCAAAAACCTGTAATCGATAATATCGGAACCGAAAGAGACCCTGAATGATCCGTTCTCATCTGTCTGGGTTTCATATAATCTGAAATTAGGGAAATGGGTAATTCTTACCTTGGCGTGAGGCGAGATATTTTCTTTCTTGTCGTAAACCACTCCGCTAAGGCCATCCAATTGTACATAAGGAGTTTTTACGGGCGTCTGGTCTAGTACTTCAGCCCAATCAAGTTCGCTGAAGCCCGATGTAAGAAGAGCCAGGTCATCGCTGTCAGGTTGAACACCGGTTTGATCGCAACCTGTTACTTGCACAATGGAATTTAAATCACGATCAAACGCATTGTGTGCTAATTTGCTAAGTGAAACCGAAAGTGTCAGATCTTTATTCATCAGTGTTTTGGGACAATCCACAAGCACACTCACCCTTTGACGGGTTTTATATACATGCCTTTCCATGCTTACATTCAGAATACCGTATTGCGATTCATAGGCGAAGCTGCGTTCTGCAACAACATGATGTTGTTCATCAAAAACATTTACCTGGATGATTCCTGATTTCTGATTGATCAATGGAATTTTTACAGTGGATGATTCCCTGAAAGAAACCTGTTTAGCCCATATCATTTTTTGGTTCTTCACTGCAGTCCAGTATGTTGATATTTGCCGGTTGTAATTTGAACGTACTTCAAAAAGGGCTTCATTACCTGAAAGTCCATTGAACCGGATTATAATTCCGGAATCCATTGCCGGTGGAAAAGCAATTACATTTTCTAAAGCTTCAGGTGAAACAATCTTTAATAAGCTGCTCTCAGAAAGTGGGGTAAATTCGATATATCCCATTCCGTTATCCCCGGTTTTGAGGCTGTCAATAAACTCTCCGTCCATATCAGTAATAATACCTTTTATCCTTTCAGGCAAATTGTACCTGTCTACCGATCTGAACGCCACTTTTGATCTGATCCCCTTTACCAGTCTGCCACCTTCGGGAAAAACACTCACGGATATATTTTTAGTAATTACCGGTATAACATGTGCATAAGTACCCGGCGTCTTCCTGTTTTTTATATCAAATGAAAGCATAAGAAGATCATCATTTGCAGGTATGATGCAATTGATCCTGCACTTGCCCTTAACATCCGTAATCCCCTCGCCTTTGACCTCCGATTTATTCAATGTGCCTAACACATAATCAAATTCAGTCTGGGCCATAGGTTTACCCTGCGCATCAGCAATCTTTACAAGGGCATTCATCGTATCGGAAGGGGAATAAAACGACCTGTCATAATTCACTTCTACCTGGTACCTTCTTTCAAAATATTTACTAATCAGTATTTCTTTACGGAAAGCTTCCTGGGGGCACTGGTTTTTCATCCAGCCAGTATAAGCGATAAGCCAGTATTTTCCGGGAACGCATGAACGGGGAATTATCATATGACCGGAAGTCTCATTATCAACAAGAGGATATCTCCTGTAAATTATAGGCTCTCCTTTGCTGTTGATGAGCCTGATGAAAAAATCATTGGTTATATTCTCAGCGGGTATAACAGAAGACACAAATCCCTTAAACCACAGGTCCTCTCCCGGCCTATAAACGAAACGGTCGGTCATCAGAAAAGCTTTTTCAGAATTGAAATTCTGATTATATTTCTCAAGTTGTTGTTGTAAATATTCAATAAACGGGTCATCAGGACTTCTTCCCGACAGGACAAGCATTCCTGCAAGAAAAAGTGCAATGAAAACTGGTCTGGTTTTAAGTTTTATCATATTTACGAATTATTCCTGGTTACTATCGTTTGATTTATCATCAGGTGATGTGCTGATCTCTTCTTTTTCTTCTTCTATCCTGATGGCCTTGATTTCCTGGTCAGTCAGGTTATTATTTCTTCGTCCAAGCCTCAATACGGCCTTTTCAATGGGTTCCTCAGGAATGATAATATTTTCATTTCCCCAGAAATCATAATCAGTCTCGCCTATCTGCTGCTGAAGTATGTCGCGCGGTCTTGAGATTTCATTTGTCTTAAACCTTACAACATTTGTAGTATCCTTTGCTGTAATCACAAACTCCGAAACCGATGAGAACACCGAGTTAAAACGGTCCTGTTTTTTATCTTTTTTCCTTCGGACCCGTACAAGCACTTCACTACGCATGTTGCTCAGATTCCATTTCCGGTTATAGTTCCTGTAAAACACGTTGTATTCGGCACTTATCGGTTTAACACCGGTATGTCGCGGCATTTTTTTGATATAAATGCCTGCGGCATAAGTCATACCAGTTTCAGGCATTTCAAACGTTGCTCCGACTATAGCAAGCGATTCAACATCAATATATAATCTGCCTTTGTAACAGGGATACTTAACACCCTCCTGCTGCTGAAAGCTTATTACATAGGTCAGCCTTTCAAAGTGCATCACGGTCCTTTCCACCCTGTACTGGTAAAGTGCAAAATAATCCGCATCAAGAAAGCTCGGCAGGTTTTTAACTATATCCAGTTGCAGTGTATTGAACAAGCCTCCCTGGACAATGAAATCAACGAATTCCATTTCGTCGGTATTGGTACCTTTTCGGCCTTTAAAGATCTTGATCTGGTCACCACGGAAGGAATTGTAGGGTTCTTTGAAAACATTGATAATGGCTTCAGAAAGTGATACGTTTTTATTATCCTGTTTTGTGGTTTCCCTGAAAAATCCAGTATAAACAGCAGGTTTGCAATCATAGTTTTCCGGAATTTTCTCTATCGCTTTTGTAATAATATAGATCGGATCAAGCGGCTTAACCACTATCGGCGCAATCTGTATTTTTTCCTGAATAAGGCGGAATACAAGTATTCCGGAATCAATTGATGCCACAGGAAGAGAAACTATCTTATAACCGATATGGGAAATAACAAGGGTATCCCTGAAATCGGATACCGGAATCTTGAATTCAAATCTCCCGGAAGCATTTGTAATTGTACCTATACTTTTATTATTAAGAAAAATCCCAGAGAATGGGAGTGGTTTATATGTTTTCGAATCGATCACCAGTCCTCTTGCCAGCCGGATTTCGCTTGTGACTGAAACCTTTTTGAAAAGGGGGATGAGCAATATTTTATCATTTTGTTCAACCACGCGGATGCTGTCAAACCTGAAAATATCAGCAAGGTGATTTCTTACTGTCTGGTTCCGGTTCAAAACCGAAGCCATACGCTGGGTTTGAATTTGAGAGGTATATGTAAATGAAAATTTACCTTTACGGGCTATCTCTTTCAAAAGAAGGTTAATGGGTCCTGATGATCTTGACAGGTTCACTTCACGGTCAAGCACGCTCTGTGAATGAGCGGGTCTTCCCGTAAGAAAAAGAAGTAAGAGGAAAAATACGGGAATTCGGTGGTATATTTCCCGCAGCTTCATGATCAGTCCTTACTTTCTGACTATGAGTGCGGTACCGGTAGTATCAAATTTCAAACCGGCCACCATATTGATTTCATCCAGGATTTCATTCAGTGGCTGATCCTGGAACTCTGCTGTTATCCGGTCAGTGACAGCTGTCTCAATTGAAAGATCCCTTCTGAAATAGCGGGCTATGTCAATAAGTGCAGAATCAATGGGAGTATCGTCAAAGAAAAGATGGCCTGTTTTCCATGAGAGCGCATTGACAGGAATGCCTTCTTCCAGTTTAACTTCATTTTTTTCAGAAACAAAACCTGAATTGTTGGCCGGGATGTTTATGCTCTGACTGTTTGCGACAGTTGATGAAAGAATAACCTTGCCGGTAATAACCGATACATGCACCTCACCATCAACCTGATAAACGGAAAAGCTTGTACCGGTAACGCGAACAACAGATCCGCCGCTAAAAACCCTGAAAGGAAGGGTAAGACCGGGAATAACATTAAAATAGGCTTCCCCTTTAAGTTTCACATCCCTTGATGAAGAACCAAAACCCGGAGCGTATGATAATTCAGAACCTGCATTGAGAACAACAGTTGAACCATCGGGAAGGATAATCTGCCGCTTCTGGTTTTCAGCTGTATAATTCGTGTAGTTTTCCTTTTCAGAATGCTGGTTAACAATAATCTTATAGAATCCGGCCGACAAACCTGCTGTAAGAATCATAATAGCAGCTATCCTGAGAAGATAGCCCTTCCAGGACAGAGCATCCCCGGAATCAAGGATCTGATTCTTCAGGTTCTTCCAGTCGGCTTTTGTGTCAATTTGCTCAAATATCTTTGAGGATTCTGACCTGTGCCATATACCTTCCGTAAATTTAAATTCTCCGGCCACATCTGGATGTTCGTCCATAAGCCGTTGAAGTTCTTTTTCTTCAACCGGATCAATAATCCCGAGCAATTTTTTTACAAAAAGTTTATCAGGCATTTTATGTAATTCCATACTAAATCTTTTATAAGACATTTAAGTTTTGAAATTCACTTATTCTTACCTGTGTTTAATCGGGCATTTATTTTATATTTAATTGATTTACTGCATTTTATAAATCACCATCAATCTTCATGAATATTCTGAAAATCAGAAATATAGTTGGTAAGCTTCTTTCTCAAAACTTTAAGTGCTTTACTGATCTGGGTTTCAATCGTTCGTTTGGACAGATTCAGTTTAGCTGCAATTTCATCGTTCTTCAGGCCCTCAAAGCGGTTCATTTTAAAAATCTTACGGCACTGTGAAGGCAAATCGTCAATGATCTCATATATACGATGCTGCAATTCAACCGAGTTAATTTCATCTTCAAGGTTCTCTTCATCCGATTTTTCCATCTGGATGTTTTTCAGATGCCGTTCCTGAATATTTTTCTGATTCAGATAATTAATACAACAATTATAAACCGAACGGTACAGGTAAGATTTTACCGAGACATCGATTGACAATGTGTTTTTCTTTTCATAGAAGCGGACAAAAAAGTCCTGCACGATCTCCCTTGCGGTTTCCACATCCGAAACATACCGGTTGGCATAGGCCACGAGAGGGGCATAGAAAGACTTGAACAGTTTTTCAAAAGCCTCCAGATTCCCCGGCATTTCAGGCGCTATGTTATCACTATGTTTGATAATTAATGCAGATTCAGGTTTAAGGGAATCAAATCTACAAAAAATTGAGGGATAACTTCAATCCCTGTTTTATAAACATCAAACAATTAACATCATTACTATCTTTGTAGCCATCAAGTCATATACAATGAATACTTCAAAACTACTTATGCTGGCATTGTTTCCTGTGTTGTTGGTATGCTGTAAGGAGCAAAAAAATCAACCTGTGAAAGAAAGAGAAATTATTGTTTATATCGGAACATATACCGAATCGGAACCCCATTTGCAGGGAAAGTCAAAAGGAATATATATTTATTCCTTTAACTCTGATTCCGGAAAACTTACTTATAAAAACGTATCTCCGGCAACAGTTAATCCTTCGTACCTGGCAATAAGCCCGGATAAAAAGTACCTGTATGCCGTGAACGAAACCGGCACTGGTATGATAAGCGCATTCCGGTTAACGGCAGGCGGTGATAGTCTTCATTTTATTAATAAGGTATCATCAGAAGGAGATTCACCATGTTTTATCGAAACGGATAAAGATGGCAGGTATGTATTCACTGCCAATTATGGCAGCGGCAACATAGCCCTTTTCCCTGTTAACGATGATGGTTCATTGCAACCCGCTAATCAGGTGGAACAGCATAAAGGAAGAGGTTTGACTGACAGGCAGGAATCACCGCATGCCCATTGCATCAGGCTGTGGCATAACGACCGTTTTGTTTATTCCTGTGATTTGGGAACAGATAAGGTTTATGTGTATACTCTTGATAAAACCAATGGAAAACTGCTTCCCGGAACGGATTATTCAACAATGGCCGGCGCCGGTCCCAGGCACATGGCATTTCATCCGCTAAAGAATATCGCTTATGTGATCAACGAACTGAACGGTACCATTGAGTGCCTGAAAACCGATACGGTTTCGGGTGAACTGGTTCACTTTCAAACCGTATCCACTTCAGGGGACAGTGCAGGAGTATCAGCAGGATGTGCCGATATTCATATCACTCCGGATGGGGAATTTTTGTATGCCTCAAACAGAGGTACCCTCAACAGCATTGCCATGTATACAATCGATAGGGAAAACGGAACGCTTGCATTTACGGGACTTATGCCGGTTAAAGGTAAAACCCCGCGTAATTTTGCCATTGATCCGACAGGAAACTGGTTATTGGTTGCCAATCAGAATTCAGATCAGATTGTTAGTTTCAGAATTGATCACAAAACAGGGCGACTGGTTGATACTGGAATTATTGCCGATGTTCCAAGCCCGGTTTGCATCCAGTTTCTGCAACCATGACAGATATACTCAAAGGCCGGAATTTTGAAAACGAATTTCTGTTTCAGGCCAGCCGCAGCAGTGGTCCCGGCGGTCAGAATGTAAATAAGGTCAGCACCCGTATTGAATTACGGTTTGATATCTTCAGTTCCGCACTACTAAACGAAGAAGAGAAATCAAGAGTAGCTGAAAAATTAAAGACAAGAATTACAAAAGAAGGTATATTACTGCTAGTTTCACAAACCGGCAGAACGCAAATGGAGAACCGGGAAAGCGTTATTCAAAAATTCTACGATCTGCTTATAAAGGCTCTGACCCCTGTCAAAAAGCGAAAAAAAACGGTTCCTACCTTTCAGTCAAAAATCAAACGATTGGAAAGCAAACAGTTGCACTCAATTAAAAAAGGAAGAAGAAAAGTTGATTTTGAGGAATAATACCCTAATATTGCGGGAAATATGTTTGATTTTGTGAAGGATGAATAACAAGAAGATTTCAAGGTATCAAAGAATATATCAGCAGATAAAAGAACTGATCTCAGATTGTGATGATCTGCAATCGAAGATGGCTACTGTGAATGCAGTTTTGCATCATAAAATGGAAGGATTTTTCTGGACCGGTTTCTATATGCATAAAGATGGGAACCTGCTTGTTGGTCCTTACCAGGGCCCCCTTGCCTGTCTAAAATTAACACCCGGCAAGGGAGTGTGCTGGGCTGCTGTGAACAGTGGCAAATCAATCATTGTCCCCGATGTTCACCTGTTTGAAGGACATATAGCATGTGATTCAAGGTCCAAATCAGAAATAGCCATTCCGGTAAGCGATAATAGCGGAAAAATAATAGCCGTTCTGGATATTGACAGCAACAGGCTGGCTAATTTCGACGAAAGTGATCGCGAAGAGCTTGAGAAGATAGTGTCGTTACTTTAGGTTACGAATTGTAATACTCGAGCACTTCAGCAATTTTGTCAATTGAATAAGGTTTCCCCATTAATTTGTTGAATCCCGATTCCTGGCCCTCCTGTATGTACATCCCCGGGTTATGTGCGGTGAGTGCAATAATAGGGATGTTGCTTTTCGGGTATACCAGTCTGTCACGTATATAGCGCATGGCTTCTATCCCGTTCATAACCGGCATTTCAAGGTCCATTAAAACAAGATCAACATCATTGTTATTCTCAAGAGCTTCAAGAGCCTGTTTGCCATTCTCAGCTATTATATAATCGTGACCAAGGCTCTTAAGGATTTCCGAAACCAGTAAGCGGTTTGTGTAATAGTCATCTGCGATAATAATTTTCATGTCAAGGTAATTTATGACTCCTTTATCCTAATTCACTCAATGTTCTGATAATCTTCATACTATTTATCATTACCCTGGAACCTTCAAGGCTTATAATTTTATCATTTTTGAATTCTGACAGGGTTCGTATAAAACTTTCCTTTGTTGTTCCAGCCAATTCAGCAAGTTCTCTCCGGGTAAGAGGAAATTCAAATTCCTCTTTCTTGAATATGGTATCTGAAAAATATAGGATAACATCTGCAATACGGCCTGGAAGTTGCTTGTGCGACTGTCCGATAAGCCTCTCAAAAATGAAGAGACCTTCTTCACTCAGGTATTTGGCTACACCGTTGGCAAACTCGCCGTTTTTTTGCATAATCGAGTTGAAGGCGCTTTTTTCAATATAGCCGATTTGAGAGGAATCAACTGCTGATGCAGAAAACTGATTCATAGAACCGCCAAAAACCGACATAAGTCCTATGAATTCACCGGCTGACGCAATTTTAAGTATAAAGTTGCGCTTATTGCGGCCTTCCTTGTAGATTTTAACAAGACCGGATTTAACGAAAAGTATATGGGATGCCGGAGTATGCTGCCTGAAAATTACCTCTCTTTTGTGAAATGACACATAATTGGTATGTGCATGTATATTCTCCAGTTCATCAGAAAGAAGGCAGTATTCCAGGGGTATTCCGGTCGGATTGACTGATATATGCTGATTTGCCATGTATTAACCATGAAAAACCAAAATTAAGTAAAAAAAAACTGCCCGACACACCTTTTTATGAACAATGGTTGAGGTTTTATCAGGGTTTATGCAGTAATTCCAGCATATTACCTACAGAACTGATTTCAATAAATGATGCACTCTGCGTCCACTCGAAGTTTCCACCGACAACCACTACCTTATCCGATTTCTGAAGTTCCTTTCTTTCAATCAGCATGTTAAGGGCATGAATAATAAAATTGTAAGTTTTCCCTTCGGGGAGGTGATCCGCATAAACACCAAATGAAAGTGCCAATTCTCTTACAACACGTTTGTCATAACATTGTGCAAAAATTATTTTGCGGCCCCTGTAGCATGCCATATTCCGGATGGTTCGCCCGGTTGAAGTATCCGCAATGATGGCTTTGCAGTCGAGTTCAATGGATGCCTGGACGGCTGATTTGGAAAGGTATGCGGAAGTTCTTGTGCTCATCACGAGCATGGGTGTTTCATGAAGATCGCTCCTGCTTTTTTCAACCTCAGTGGCAATGCGTGTCATCGTGCTCACTGATTCAACCGGATAGTTGCCATTTGCTGTTTCACCGCTGAGCATTATGGCGTCAGCTTTGGAATAAATGGCATTAGCCACATCGGACACCTCTGCCCTGGTGGGCCTGGGATTTTCAATCATCGAATGAAGCATCTGAGTGGCCACAATTACAGGCTTTCGGGCATCTATACATTTATTGATGATCATTTTCTGGATTCCGGGGATCTTCTCATAGGGTATTTCAATGGCGAGATCGCCACGGGCTACCATAACTCCATAAACATAAGGCAGTATTTCATCAAGGTTGTCAACACCTTCCTGGTTTTCAATTTTGGCGATAATCTTTATCCTTGACTTATGTTCGTCGAGTATATGCTGAATGGCCATTACATCCTGCTTGTTTCGGACAAAGGAATGGGCAATGAAATCAATATCCTGTTCAATGGCCATATCAATGTATGCCCTGTCTTTTTCGTTAAGAGCAGGCAGGTTGAATTTACCGTCGGGCACATTTACGCTTTTCTTGCCTTTTACATTTCCGTCATTAGTAGCGAGACAGACAAGGGCATCATCCTGTTTTGAAACCACTACAAATTCAATATCCCCATCGTCGACAAGAATTTTTCTGCCGATTTCAATTTCATTTACGAAATTGTTGTAATTCACATATATGCAATCAGGTGCCGAAGCTTTTGCGGCATTGCCTCTTATGAGTATGCGGTCACCTTTTTTAACTGAAACTTTATAATCAGATGCGGTTGTTCTGATCTCAGGCCCTTTGGTATCGAGCATCAGGGCTATTTTATCCGATACTTCGCGTACATTATGGATAATCTTAATTGTATCTTCGATGGATTGGTGAGCGGTATTCATTCTTACCACATTCATCCCGTTATCAAACAATTCGCGGATAAATTCAACATCACAATGTAAATCGGAGACAGTGGCGACAATCTTGGTTTTCTTGTACATAGCGTAATAATTCGTGTAAAAAACCGTGCAAAAGTATGAATTAACTTCAAATAAACTAAATTCACCTGAAAAAATGGGCTGCCGGTGGACTGGTCAAAGGATATAAAAGGATATTCTGCATTTCTGAAACTTGAAAAATCGTTGTCGCCTAATACGGTCAGCGCATATCTTGCAGACCTCGAAAGGCTGAAATCTTTTCTGCAGCTTTCCACAGAAAAAATAAAACCTCATGATGTTACTTATCTGCAACTAAAGGATTTTCTTGTTTGGGTCGCTGAACTTGGCATGAGTCCCAGGAGCCAGTCGCGAATGGTTTCAGGAATCAAGTCGTTTTACAAATACCTTCTTATTGATGAACAGATTCAGGCTAGTCCTGCAGAACTACTTGAGCCTCCCCGGCTTGGAAGAAAACTGCCTGTTGTGCTTACGGTAGAGGAAATCGACCGGATTGTCTCCTCCATTGATTTAAGTAAACCTGAAGGCCACCGGAACAAAGCCATAATTGAAACCTTGTATGGTTGCGGATTACGAGTATCAGAACTGGTAAATCTTAAACTTTCTAATTTATACCTGGAACAGGGTTATATTGTAGTCACCGGTAAGGGAAGTAAGGAAAGGCTTGTTCCGGTTGGTACAACTGCCATCCGTGAGATTCGGAATTATTTTGACCAGGCAAGAAATCAAATTCAACCGGCAAAGGATTCTGAAAATGTTGTTTTCCTGAATAGGCGGGGACATAAGCTGACAAGAGTGATGATCTTTACAATTATAAAGGAGCTGTCTCTTAAGGCCGGTATTAAGAAAACAATAAGTCCGCATACCTTCAGGCATTCTTTTGCATCACACCTCATTGAAGGTGGTGCTGATCTGAGGGCCGTCCAGGAAATGCTCGGGCATGAATCCATTCTAACCACTGAGATTTACACGCACCTGGACAGGGATTTCCTGAGACAATCCATTATTGAGTTTCATCCGAGGAGCAGAAGGAGGTGATTCGTCATTGCGAGGAGCCAGACCTCTGTATCAAGTTTGTAAGATGTAACCGCGACGAAGCAATCTGCCGGAACAGGCAGGGCCTGGCAAAGACTTTTTAGAATTTACGATTTACGATAGCTTTCATGGTGATGGACTTCCTGTGCGGGCAGATTGCTTCGTCGCGATAAAATCTACTATAATCAAAATATTGTGCCGCTCCTCGCAATGACGGGTGGCTCCTTATCCGGCATCTAATATCTAATTTTCAGCCTTTTCAAAACTTTTTCCGAAACTAAATTTCCTTGGCAGCCGATTTTTTTATTAAGTTTGTGCTTTTTAAAATCAGAACAATCTTAAATTAATAAATTGAAAACTAAATAATTAATAAAATGTCGAACATTAAACGCGTTTACACATTTGGGGCTAAACATGCCGAAGGTAAAGCAGACATGAAAAATCTGCTTGGAGGTAAAGGGGCAAATCTTGCTGAAATGTGTTTGTTAGGTTTACCGGTTCCGGCTGGTTTTACGATCACCACCGATGTTTGTACCGAATATTACACTAACAATCATCAGCTTCCTGCTGAATTAATGCCTGAGGTATGGGCCGCTATGAAAAAAACAGAAGACATCATGGGTATGAAATACGGAGACCCTGACAATGCTCTTCTCGTATCATGCCGTTCAGGAGCCCGCAGTTCAATGCCCGGTATGATGGATACCGTTTTAAACGTAGGCCTTTGCAGTGCTACTATCCCCGGTGTCATTAAGAAAACCAATAATCCGCGTTTTGTTTGGGACTCCTACCGTCGTTTGATCATGATGTATGCTGATGTGGTTATGGAAAAGGCAGAAGGTCTTGAGCCTTCAGATGGAAAAGGCATCCGCAAGCAGCTGGATGACATGCTGGACGAATATAAACATAAGAAAGGTGTTAAATCTGATACGGATTTGTCAGCTGACGATCTGAAGTTTCTGGCCGAAGAATTCAAGAAAAGGGTTCTGCAGTCGCTCGGTCAGCCTTTCCCTGATGATGCAAAAGCTCAGCTCGAAGGCGGTATCAAAGCCGTATTTAAAAGCTGGAACGGAAAAAAAGCTATTTCCTACCGTCGTATCGAGGGTATTCCTGATGATTGGGGAACAGCAGTGAATGTTCAGGCCATGGTATTCGGAAATATGGGTGACTCATCGGCTACCGGTGTGGCATTTACCCGTAACCCGGCTACTGGTGAAAACCTGTTCTATGGTGAATGGCTTATCAATGCCCAGGGTGAAGACGTTGTTGCCGGTATCCGCACTCCAAATCCCCTGAACAATGCTACTAAAAACGATCAGAACATGCACCTGAAGAGCATGCAGGAAGCCATGCCAGGAACCTATAAAGAACTCAGCGACATCCGCGATATCCTGGAGACCTCCTTCAAAGACATGCTTGACATCGAATTTACCATACAGGAAGGCAAACTTTATATGCTTCAGTGTCGCGCCGGAAAAAGAACCGGAACCGCTGCCCTTAACATGGCGATGGACATGCTGCATGAAGGCCTGATTGATGAAAAGAAAGCCGTGATGCGCGTTGACCCCGCGCAGCTTGATGAATTACTGCATCCTATATGCGATCCTGCAGCTGAAAAGAAAGTTAATCCTATTGTTAAAGGATTACCTGCTGGTCCCGGTGCTGCTGTCGGTAAAATTGTATTTACTGCCGAAGACGCTGTTGCCTGGAATCGCAAAGGAAATAAGGTTATCCTTGTTCGCGAGGAAACCAACCCCGAGGATGTTGAAGGTATGAGAGCTGCCGAAGGTATTCTTACAGCCCGCGGAGGTATGACATCCCATGCAGCCCTTGTTGCACGTGGCTGGGGAAAATGCTGTATAGTTGGTGCCGGTCAGCTTCATGTTGATGTGGCATCCAAAACTGCCAAAGTAACCGGCAGCGACATCGTATTAAAAGAAGGTGATGTGGTTACTCTCAACGGTACAAAAGGTAATGTATACACCGGAGCAATTAGCCTCATGGATGCGACAGAGAACCCAAGGTTCCAGGAGTTCATGAAACTGGTTGACAAGAGCCGTAAGATGGGTGTTCGCACAAATGCTGACACTCCTGCAGATGCTAAGATTGCAAGGGAATTTGGTGCCGAAGGTATTGGTCTTTTCCGCACTGAACACATGTTCTATGGTGAAGGTTCAGATCAGCCCCTTTTCCTCCTTCGCAAAATGATTCTCAGCAATACACTCGAGGAGCGCAAGGTTGCCCTGAATGAACTTTTCCCGTTTGTAAAGAAAAGTATCAAAGGAACCCTCGATGCCATGAACGGTCTGCCCGTAACTTTCCGTCTGCTTGATCCCCCTCTGCATGAATTTGTTCCGCAGGGCCAGGAAAAACAGGCAGAACTTGCAAAAGCTCTTGGCGTTACTGTGGAAGCCATTGCAAAACGCGGCGAATCACTGCATGAGTCCAACCCGATGATGGGTCACCGTGGAGTTCGTCTCGGTGTTACCTACCCTGAAGTTTCAGAAATGCAAATCCGTGCTATTTTCGAATCGTATGCCGAACTGAAACAGGAAGGCAAAGATCCGCATCCTGAAATCATGGTTCCGGTAACATGTGATGTTTCCGAGCTTGATTTCACCAAGAAAATTGCTGACAGAGTTTATGCTGAAGTTTGTGAAAAATTCAAACTGAAATCAATAGAATACAAATACGGCACGATGATTGAAATTCCGCGTGCTTGTCTTCTGGCCGACCGTATGGCCAAGTCAGCCGAATTCTTCTCATTCGGAACCAATGACCTCACACAGATGTCATTCGGATTCAGCCGCGATGATATCGGTGGTTTCATTCACCACTACCTGGACTACAAGATGCTGTCTGCCGATCCTTTCCAGACTATTGACCAGGATGGCGTTGGCCAGCTGATTAAGATGGCTGTTGAAAAAGGTCGTGGCACCCGTCAGGATCTTAAAGTTGGTATCTGCGGCGAACAGGGCGGCGATCCTGCATCTGTTGAATTCTGCTTCAAGGCAGGTTTAACTTATGTAAGCTGTTCACCTTTCAGGGTTCCGATTGCCCGATTGGCTGCGGCACAGGCATCAATCAAGTCAGGTAAATAATTGTACCGATGATGTAATTTTAAAAAAAGCCGCCGGTTTTTAACCAGCGGCTTTTTTTTATAACAAAAAATATATCTTTGTCTGGTTTATACTTATATTATTAACATTTAAATAATTGACCACATGAGCTTTATCAGCCCGGAATCATTGGCCAAGTATGGCATTTCAAACGTGAAGGAGATCATCTACAATCCCACCTACCAGGAACTATATGAATATGAAACGAATCCCGCCCTTGAGGGATTTGAAAAAGGAGTTGAAACCAAAACCGGAGCAATTGCTGTAAAAACCGGTATTTTTACCGGGCGTTCGCCGAAAGATAAATACTTTGTTAAAGATTCGGTCACAGAGAATACAATCTGGTGGGATGGGGTGATTAACCGCCCTATTAACCAGGATGTCTGGAAACATTGCAAAAATCTTGTCCTCAATCAGCTTTCAGCAAAAAAGCTTTTTGTTGTCGACGCATTTTGCGGCACCAATGTAAATACAAGGCTGAAAGTCCGATTCATCGTGGAAGTTGCATGGCAGGCGCATTTTGTAACCAACATGTTTATCAGGCCTTCAAACTATGAACTGGCTAATTTCGGTGAACCCGACTTTGTTGTGTTCAACGGATCAAAAGTTACAAATCCCAACTGGAAAGAACAGGGTCTCAATTCAGAGGTTTTCGTTCTTTTCAACCTCACTGAAAAGCTTGCCGTTATTGGCGGAACATGGTACGGTGGTGAAATGAAGAAAGGTATCTTCAGCCTGATGAACTATTATCTGCCCTTGCGCGGTATGGCTTCCATGCATTGCTCAGCCAATGTAGGAGAAAAAGGTGATGTAGCCCTGTTTTTCGGCTTATCCGGAACGGGTAAGACTACTTTGTCCGCTGATCCGAAACGTTACCTGATCGGCGATGATGAACACGGCTGGGATGATAACGGTATTTTTAATTTCGAAGGTGGTTGTTATGCTAAAACAATTAACCTGAGCAAGGAAAATGAACCGGACATCTATAATGCCATTCAGAGGGATGCGCTTCTTGAAAACGTAACTGTCAGGGAAGACGGTTCTGTTGACTACTGCGATTATTCGATCACAGAAAACACGAGGGTATCCTACCCCATTTACCATATTAATAAGATTGTGTTGCCGTCCAAAGCAGGCCATGCAACCAAAATTATTTATTTATCAGCCGACGCATTCGGCGTTTTGCCCCCGGTTTCAATACTTGACCGCAACTCGGCACAGTACCATTTCCTTTGCGGGTATACATCAAAGCTGGCCGGCACAGAAAGAGGCATAACCGAACCGGTACCTTCATTTTCACCGGCATTCGGCGAAGCATTTCTGACCCTCCACCCCACCTATTATGCGCGTGAACTGGTGAGGAAAATGGATGAACACAAAGCCAAGGCTTATCTTGTTAACACCGGTTGGAACGGAACAGGAAAAAGGATTTCAATAAAGGAAACCCGCGCGATAATTGATGCCATTATTGACGGATCAATTGAAAAAGCCCCAACAGCACACGTTCCGCTGCTCAATCTGACAATACCGGTAAGCCTGCCTAATGTTTCTGAAGGCATTCTCGATCCCCGCGATACATATTCCGACAAGTCTGTTTGGGAAAAGAAAGCCCGTGACCTGGCCGGTAGGTATATTAAGTATTTCGAACAATATGTAACCACACCTGAAGGCAAGGCGCTCGTTAGTTCAGGCCCTCAGATTTAATCTGAACATTCATATTGTTTTTTCAACCTTGTTGAGACGCGCAATTTGCGCGTCTCTTCATGTTTTTAAATATCTGATTATCAAATATTTGTCGGTAATCCACATTCAAAATAGGTATAAATACCCTTGACGGTTGAATAAATATATCTATATTTGCACCCTTGTTTTATTAAAGTTCTTTAATGCAGATAGTTTATAATATTGGCATCCTGGTGATCGCCTATTTAATCGGTTCAGTTCCGACTTCCGTGTGGATGGGAAAGTCATTGTTCGGAATTGATTTAAGAGAAAAAGGTAGTAAAAACGCCGGGGCTACCAATGCTATGAGAATCTTTGGATGGAAGGCCGGATTAGCCGTTTTGATCATTGATATGTTCAAAGGCTGGCTGGCTGTAAACCTGATCCATCTTACCAATTTTTACATACCTGAAACAGGTGATTTCATTGAATTTCAGCTTTTACTTGGTATAGCGGCCATTATCGGTCATATATTCCCTGTATATGTCGGTTTTCGCGGTGGCAAAGGGGTTGCCACGTTGTTCGGCCTTGTATTGGCTATCAATCCGGAACCCACACTCCTCTGCATCGGTGTTTTTGTGATCACGCTTATCCTTACCAAATATGTATCATTAAGTTCAATGATAGCAGGATTTGCTTTCCCCGTAATGGTCATTTTTGTATTTAAAACCGCTACACCTTCACTCGTAATTTTCTCGCTTATTATATCAGTATTGTTACTATTTACCCATCAGAAGAATATTGAAAGACTCCTGAGAAGAGAGGAAAAGAAGGTTTTGTTCCTGATGAGCAAAAGACGCCGTGAACTTGAGCGTTTAAAACAATCGGCCTGATCTATTTTTTCTGTATAAATTCTTCCTCCAGTCGTTTATGAAGTGCTTTAATATCGACTGGTATTAATTGGCCCCCTTCAGCAAGCGATATTCCACCCGTTTCTTCCGATACAATAATTACAAGGCTGTCGGTTTGTTCAGAAACCCCTACCCCTGCACGGTGACGCAATCCATAATGTTCAGGAATCTCAAAGTTGTCTGAAACAGGAAGAATGCAGCATGCCGCCCTTATTTTATCCTTATTGATAATAACAGCTCCGTCATGTAGCGGACCCCATTTATTGAAAATCGATTCGAGCAGGCGGCTTGTAGTGCGGGCATCAATTACATCACCCGTGCCGACATACGCATCCAGGAGGGAATTGCGCTGAAGTACGATCAGTGCACCTATACGATCCTTTGACATATTCACACAGGCTTTGATAATTCCGTTAATGTTCATGATAGGTAAACCCGGACCGATTTTCGAAAAGAAATTATCAATTGAAATACCTGCACGGGGAAGATACCTTACGCTGAAAAGAATCAGGAAACGACGTAATTCCTGCTGGAAGACGACGATAAGAGCGATGGCGCCTACACCGATAATCTGCCCCAGGATGCTGCCAAGCAAAAGCATATTGTCTTTTACAAGTAACCATGCTATATAAAAGGTAATGATGGTGACAAAAATATAGGTGGCTATTGTACCTTTAATAAGCATATAAACCTGGTACATCAGGAATGCCACCAGCAGGATATCGATGATGTCAATGATTCTTACATGAATAAAGGCAGTGATCATAGAACTGCTATTTATTTTTAAAATTACGATAAAATCAATTAATTAAAGCTAAGCATAGTTTGTAACTACGCTTTGCTACGGTACAATGATACCAGTTTAACAGCTTCAATTGCCTGCTTTACATCATGAACTCTTAAAAAGGATGCCCCGTTATTAAGGGCAAGCGTTTCAAGGACGACAGTTCCGTTAAGTGCTTCATCCGGTGTTTTTCCAATGGATCTGTATACCATCGACTTTCGTGAAAGACCTGCCATTACAGGGAATCCTGATAACCTGAATATGCCCAGCTGGTTCAGAATTCTGAAATTATCGGTGGGAGATTTTCCAAAACCAAAACCGGGATCAATGATTATATCGTTTACTCCGGCAGTCTTCAGCATTTCCGTTTTCTCTGAAAAAAAGGCAGTTATTTCTTTAACCACATCATCATACACCGGGTTGACCTGCATATTCTGAGGTGTACCCTTCATATGCATCAGGACATAAGGGACATTCAGCTTACCGACAGTTGAGAACATATTCTCATCAAGGGTTCCGGCAGAGATATCATTGATCATCCCTGCTCCAAACTCTTTGACAGTATATTCTGCAATTTCCGACCTGTAAGTATCTATAGAAATAACGGCAGAATGAAACCGGCTTCTGACAGGAACAAGAGCTGATTTCAGGCGTTGCATTTCTTCTTCTATGGTGATACCTGCTGAACCCGGACGTGTGGAACACGCCCCGATATCGATTATATCGGCACCTTCTGATAACATTTGTTCAACGCGATCCAGAATGTCTTTCTCGTTTTTATACCGGCCACCGTCATAAAATGAATCAGGAGTGATGTTCAGGATACCCATTACACGGGGAATACTTAAATCAATCAGCACTCCGCCGCAGTTAATCGTTTGTTTAACTGAAAATAATGTATCTTTAAGACTCATTAAATACAACCTTTGGATAAAAGTAATAAAAAGTTCGGTATGAAGTTTCTTGTCGTTGAAGGCGTTGACGGATCAGGGAAATCGACCCAGATCAGGTTGTTAAGGAACTTTCTTGAGCAAACCGGTATCACTTATCAGTACCTTCATTTTCCAAGGACCGAGGAAGGTATCTATGGCGACCTTGTAGCCCGTTTCCTAAGGGGTGACCTGGGCAGGCTTGATTCCGTAGATCCGTACCTGGTGGCTTTGATCTATGCCGGCGACCGCAATGATGCTGCAACAAAAATCAGGGAATGGCTTGACAACAATGTACTTGTGCTGCTTGATCGCTATGTATATTCAAACATTGCGTTCCAATGCGCCAAAATTCAGGATAAGCAAAAACAGGAGGAATTGCGTAACTGGATTTTAAACCTTGAGTATAATTACAACAGGATTCCAAAACCGGAAATGAATATTTTGCTGAATGTTCCTTTTTCATTCACCCGTAAACAACTCACAGGAAACCGGCAGGGGAATGAAAGAGATTACCTTCAGGGCACTAAAGACATTCATGAAGACGATCTTGATTTTCAGCAAAGGGTAAGAGATATGTACATCTGGCAGGCTGAAACCTGTGATGACCTCAAAATAATTGAGTGCGCTGATGATAAAGGAGTTATGTTGCCTCCTGAAGTCATCTTTAATAAGATCCTGGATTATACAGGTTTGAAAAAATAATAACCATGAAGTTCATTATTAATCTTTCACGCATACTGGCCGGACTTGTTTTCGTTTTCAGCGGGTTCGTGAAAGCCATTGATCCGATGGGGTCGGCCATAAAATTTGAAGAATATTTTATGGCTTTTCATACTGAGTTTTTTGTATTCCTGGCTCTTCCCCTTGCCATTCTTCTAAGTGCTTTTGAATTAATGATAGGGTTAAATCTGCTGGCACGAATAAGAATGAGGTTTACCGCCTGGCTCCTGCTTCTGTTCATGACCTTTTTCCTCGTGCTTACATTTATTCTGGCCCTTGGAAACCCGGTAAGCGACTGCGGATGCTTCGGCGATGCCATTAAATTAACCAACTGGCAGACTTTCGGTAAAAATGTTATTATCTATATTCCGGCACTGATCGTGTTTTTTAACCGGAAAAACTACAAAACAGTCGCAATACCCTTTACAGAATGGTACCTCACCGGTGTGAATTTTATATTTCCTGTTCTGATTTCGATTTTCTCGCTGATCCATCAGCCGGTTATCGATTTTCGGCCATACAAGCCCGGTGTGAATATAACTGAAAGTATGACTTTGCCTGAGAATGCCCCTGTTGATCAATACAAGACCATTTTTATCTATGAACGTAATGGCGAAAAGAAAGAGTTTGGTGAAAACAATATACCCTGGCAGGATTCAACCTGGAAATGGGTCGAAACTCGCCAAACGTTGATAAGCAAAGGAGCCGTTGCTCCCATCCATGATTTTTCAATTACACGCCTGAGAGGCGAAGATATAACTGACAGTGTCCTTAACGATGAGGGATATACCTTTCTTATTATATCCCATGAAATTGAAAAAGCAGGGAATAAGCCCATGCTCACGTTGAACAACCTTGCCTCAAGGGCTAAAGAACTGGGGTATAAAACATTTTGTCTTACTGCCTCAACAACCGATCATGTCGAACAGTTTACGCAGGAATTTAATCCCGCATTTGAGATTTGTACAACCGACGGAACTACATTAAAAACAATAATCAGGTCGAATCCTGGTTTAATGGTGCTTCATAAAGGAACCATACTTGCAAAATGGAATTATAGGGATGCACCTGAACCGCATGAACTGGATAAGGATTTCATGAAAACCCTCCTGCGTCATCAGAATGTTTCATCTGAAACTGCTTCTGTTATGTTCATTATCCTGATCGCCGGATTGTTTTATTCACTGTTTTTTATGGTATTTATCCGACGCGAATAAATGACCCGGTGATATTCCTCACCTTTCCCTAACTTTTAACATTATTGATTTTTTGGTTTCGAAAAAATACCTCAATTTTATCCTACTTATTATATAGGATATATATGATTAAAAAGGATTTATTATTTGTAGTGATTTCATTTGTATTTATGCTGACATGCAATGAATTAGTCATGTCGCAGAAGAAAGTGGAATTAATCCCCTCGCAAAGCCAGATCACTCTGAAAGGGTCTTCAAACCTGCATGAGTGGGAAGAAAGTGTCGGGAAATTCAATGTAGTGATGAATCTCCGGTTTAAGGAAAAGGAGGTTGATGGCATTGATAAGGTAAGCGTTAACATGGATTCGAAATCAATTGTAAGTGAGAATTCGATCATGACGAATAAAACGCACGATGCCTTAAATGTTGAAAAGTATCCGCGAATTGACTTTCAGCTGGTTTCAGTTAACAACTTGTCTTCAGGAAACGGTAAATTTTCAGGTACCATAACAGGAGATATTACGCTGAGCGGAGTTACAAAGAGAATTTCACTGCCCTTTACAGGTTCACACTCAGGAGACCGTATTTCGGTGAAAGGAACGAAACAGCTGAACATGACTGATTTCAATATCAAGCCTCCGACAGCCATGATGGGAACATTGAAAACAGCCAATGAAGTAACCGTTTCGTTTGATCTGAATTTCCAGGTTTCCTGATTTATCGATTATGAAAATGCAGACTATTAATAATTAAAATGACGACAATGAAAAACAGAGTAATACTATTATTTATGGCCATGGCTTTATCAGTGGCGGCTTTCGGACAATTTGAACAGGATCAGTTGAAGAAAGAGGATTTCCAGGATCTTAAAGTCAAGGTTGGAGGTGATTTTGCCATGCAATACCAGATGTTGAATCATCATGCGGATTCAACCTTAATTCCTCTTGGTAAAGGTTTTAACCTTCCTACAGCCAACTTTAATATTGATGCCTTTCTCGCACCCGGTATCCAGGTTAATCTTGCAACCTACCTGTCATCACGTCACCATAACGAAGCATGGGTAAAAGGCGGTTACCTCGTTCTGGATGAACTTCCTTTTCTCAACTCTCCTGCAATCGACCGTTTGATGGAGCATCTTACCCTGAAGGTCGGTGATATGGAAATTAACTACGGCGATGCTCATTTCAGGCGTACGGATAATGGACATGCCATTTCGAACCCTTTTGTAGGCAACTATATTCTCGATGCATTCAGCACCCAGGTTGCTGTTGAAGCCATGTACAGGAACAACGGCTGGTTATTAATGGGCGCTGTATCAAATGGCGCTTTGAAACCATCGCTTGTGGGGTACAATGCAGCTACTAAAACGTACACACCTTATGATACCCACAAGGAACTTGCATTCTACTGGAAAGCAGGATACGACAAACAGCTTAGTGATGACCTGAGATTGCGTCTGACGCTTTCGGGTTACCACAGTCCCAAAAACCACTCAGGAGCTCTATACAACAGCGACAGGGCTGGTTCAAGATACTACCTTGTAATGAACACTGCCAATAATGATCCGGGTGATGTGGATATTACCAAAAATCATCTTTCAGGTAATTTCGGACCGGGCACCGTAACAAAAGACAATTCGTATATGGCAAACCTCTTTACAAAATATAAAGGTCTTGAAGTTTTCGGAACCTGGGAATCGTTCAAAGGAAACCTGATGAACAAATCCAACAGTGAATTCAATCAGTTTGCCATTGAAGGACTCTACAGATTCGGTAAAGAAGAACAGTTTTATGCAGGAGCAAGATATAATACGGTTAACAACAATCTTGACCAGTCGGTTAACCGTGTTCAGGTAGCAGCAGGATGGTACATGCTCAAGCAGGTTATGATGAAGCTTGAATATGTAAAGCAGGATTATAACAAATTTACGGCACTTTACGGTGAAGATGCCGGTTTTGACGGCTTCATGTTTGAAGCAGCAATTTCTTTCTGATAAACTATAAAATGTTTGGTTTTACCTTTCATAGCAAATTGGTGTTGTTGACAGGGCTGCTTATGTTTACTGCAACTGGGGCTTACAACCAGCCCCTTGCAGTAAACAGGGCAGCCAACTGCCAAAACTACCTGTTTATTAGCGGTGAATCGAACGTAAATCAGTTTACCTTTTCATATAATGCTTCAGAGAATAATGAAAAGGAAAAAGTAAAGCAGGCAAACGAAAGCATCCAGATTCACATACCCATCAGACAGTTTGAAGCAAGCAATCCAATGATGTATAAAGATTTTCTTGAGCTGATGCATGAGTCTGAATTTCCAATAATTACTGTATCCTTCCCTGTTAAAACCCTTCAGAATCTCTCAGATACTCAGCGGGGATGTCCCGAAGTGAGCATTTCAATTGCCGGAGTAACCCGCAAATACAATATCAACTGTTCAGCCGCCCGATGCGATCAGAATATTTTTCTCCGTGGCAACCAGGTTATCAGGCTTAGTGATTTTAAACTGAAACCTCCCGCAAAATTATTGGGATTAGTTAAGGTTAATAATGAGATCAATGTAGACTTTGGTTTTATTATTACATTTACCGATGAAAATTCAATCTCAGCAAAGCTGTGAAAATCGGCACCCGAACCCGCTACGGACTCAGAACCATTCTTGAAATTGCCATGAGTGATGACTCCGGCGGTGTTTTCCAGAAAGACATCTCGGTTAACCAGGAGATTTCAAATAAATACCTGGATCACATTATTCATGCATTAAAAACAGCAGGGCTGATTACCAATGTTAAAGGCAAGAAAAGTGGTTACAGGTTGCTTAAAAATCCTTCAGATATTACTGTCTATGATGTTCACCAGGCTTTTGAGCCCACCATATGCCTTGTTGAATGCCTGAATGCAAATTACAGCTGTGAACGAAGTAAAAAGTGTCTTGTGCAGGGTGTTTGGAAAGATCTGAACCATGTAATAATATCTTATTTAAGATCGATCACTATTCAGGACCTTGTTACCAAACATGTTTCTTCCGAAGAAATTAGGGCGCTTACCTGATGGTTAACCCGTTCATATACTGCGTGAGTTCTCGGAGATCGCCTTCGTTACTAAAATCAGTTCTTTTTTCTTTAATAAATGAGGCAATCTGAGACTTTAACGCTGGGTAAAGGTTTTCAATCGATTTTTTACGATATATGACAAAGCCGTCGGTGCTGTTACCAAGGTAATATTCAGTATTTCGAGTGAGAATCAGGTCTTCATTCAAAGTAAGTTTATATGACCGACCGGCTCCGCCAATGATATTCGAGTATGAATGAATGGCGCTTGTCGAACTTTTGGTTCCATAGCCGCTCTCCTTACCCGAATCCACAAATTTTATGTATTGTTTTACAGCCATTAACGGATCAGCTCCGGCAAGTACCTTCAGATAACCCTTGTCATAATAAAAAGTATCTGTCCCGATCACCACATTTTTTAACGACTCCGGATTTCCTACAGAAAGAGTATCATTTTTATAAATAAACTGTACTTCACCCAGAAGAATATTATAATTGAAGCGTGCTGCCGTGTATGTATTGGTTTTAAAAACAGCTTTGCCATCAAGGAATTCAGAGTATAAATACCTTTTCTGAGGCGGAAAGTAATCAATGATCCTTGTACCGGCTTTTACGGTAATCACTTCTTTCGTTTGAGAAAACAAAACAGCACTGAAGAAAGTCAGTAGGAAAAGCAGACAGGATTTCATGGCGTCAGATTTTGAAAGAAAAGCGAACAGGCAAACAAATAATAAAATTAACAATAAATCGTAAAATGATTAAATTTGAAAGAATTTAAAACCCTGCTTATATGGATCCTGAAACTTCGGGCGTAACAATAAAGCCTGGCAAAACCAAATGGATGATAATGAAACGAAAAATCAGAAAGATTTTTTACTGGTTTTTATTCGTGTTTATCCTGTTCCTGGGAATATTTTTCTACTGGAAATATTTTTACACATACAGTGATGGTTACCGTGCCGGCTTATTGCAGAAGTTTTCGCATAAAGGAAGTGTATTTAAAACATACGAAGGAGAATTAATTCTCAGCAGTGTTACCGGAAGAAGCGACATTGTTATTGCTTCTGAGAAATTCTTTTTTTCGGTAACCGATAAGAAACTGGCGAACCAGCTGGATACTCTGCAGGGAAGAAATGTAATCGTTCATTATAAACAAAAGAACGCCGCACTGATCTGGAAGGGCGATACGCCTTATTATGTGGATAGTGTGAAACTCAGATAACCGGCGTTGGATCGTTTTCCTTGATACGTTGACGGCATATTTTTTCAACATTAAAAACATCCTGTATTTCAGAAATATATAATGTATCCGGAACGTACCTGTCTCCGCCTTTACGGCTTACCATTCTGCCGGTCCGCATACCAAGTGTTATGCTTCCTTTTGCGGGATTGCCGCTTACTTCTATATCGCCCGAAAACTGTTCCCAGTCAATTGATCTGATTGTACCCCTGAAAAAGTGAACGATTCGTTTCGGTGTACCAACAAAGTATCCTCCCTTTTTAAACATGCCGACTAATCCTCCAACCATCATTAAAACACCTACAAGGACAAATATTCCAAGAATAATTGAGGGCATTGTTACCGGCTTGAGATTATCGGGACTGGCCACTACTGGCACGTGATTTGCTTCAAAATGAACTTCCCTTCCCTGGAACAATGGTCCAAGGAAGGCAATTACAAACAGCGATGTAAAGGCAAGCCAGACAATACCAAATATAAGCAGGCCGAGGGAGTTTCTTAAAGGTTGAGCCCGCCGGGCTTTCACAGAGAAATCAATTGGTTCATTGCCGATATTGCTGACAAGTGAATCAGGTAGAATGGGATCTCCGATCATATGTGTAAGTTTTTTATTTATAAATAAATATACTACTTTTTACAGACGAAGCAACTGAGTCATGCTGAGCGGAGTGTGACTGTTGGTTACTCTTTATTGGCCCGATATATACACTGGTCCATTTCACAATACGTACAGGCATACCTTTTAAATTCGGCATCCGTGCCGATTCCAATGATACCGCTTACCGATTTTATGGGAATCATCAGTGAGGATTCGGTTAGCGAAACTCCCGAAGTATTTCCTGCCATCAACCTGAACAGCTTTTGTTGTTCATTCACAGGCCATTTGCAATAACCGGGACTGAATCGGTTTGTAACTTTCAGATTATCCAGGGCAACGCTGTTTTCGAGTTTCCTGTGCAGGAATTCAGTAATACCCTCCGCCATTTCAGAGGCAATGATATCAATAATGTAGCCTTCAAGTGAGTTCCCTTTACCAAGGTGTTTTTTTGAAAATAACTCAGGTTTGTCTCCACATGTCGCAATAAAAATAGCAATAGAATCGCACCTTTTGAGAGAGGATGCAATGATATGGTCAATTAAAAGAGTTTCGTTTTCGACTATAATACTATCACCGGTAGCCAGCATACCATTATCAGAGAGTCCGACTGAAAAACAGGGCATTGCCATGTCTTTGCATTCCCGTATTAATCGGGTGACAAGATCGGTCAGATAGGGTTCTGCTGCATCCGGCGGCACTCCCAGGATTTTAAGTACCCTCTCCGCGCTGATCGGGATATCATATGGAGAAACCGGCTCTGATGAAGCAAAGACTTTCACTTCAGGCTGCTATTGTATTCAGGTAACTCACTGCACCCTGGGGATCGCGCGCATAAGCATCGGCACCTACTTCGTGCCGGAAACTTTCATTTACAGGGGCTCCGCCGATAATTACTTTAATACCGGGATATTTATCCTTAATACCCTGCACAATGGATTTCATGTTCACCATGGTAGTAGTAAGAAGTGCTGATAATCCGATAACTGCGTTATCCTTTCCTTCGGCAGCTTTAATGAATTTTTCTGCAGTTACATCCACTCCGAGGTCAATCACTTCCCATCCGGCACCTTCAACGATCATAGCCACCAGGTTTTTTCCAATGTCATGCAGATCACCTGCCACAGTGCCAATGATAAAGCGACCCTTTCTTTTTACTTCACCCGATTGAAAAAAAGGCTTAAGGTGTGCCATTGCGGTATTCATGGCTTTTGCCGAAACCAGCATCTGTGGCACAAATATCTTTTTTTCGGAATATTTCTGCCCTACCCTTTCCATGGCCTTAATCAGCGAATCATTCAATATACGTGAAGGCCTGATTCCCATATCCAGGGCCTGTTTTGTGAGTTCATCCGCTCCATCCAGGTCTTTCATGGCTGGTGGATATGGAGATGTCTTATTTACTTTTCCCAGTTCAACACATTCTGAAAGTTTCAGAAGCAATTCCTCTTCGTTCATCGTTGTATGTTTTTTACAAATTGTGCTATTTTTCTGATATGATCCGGGGTAGTGCCGCAGCAGCCGCCGATAATATTCGCCCCGGCCGCAACGAGAAGATCAAGGTAGCCGGCCATCTGGTCGGGGGTTTCAGGGAAGATTGTTTTCCCTTCACTATATACAGGCGCCCCGGCGTTTGCGTGAATAAGTACTGGTATATTAGTGTCGACAGACCTGATCTCCTTTACAATGCCGATCATATTCTCAATACCATTACCGCAATTGGCTCCGATAATATGCGCACCGGCTATAGTGAGGGCTGAAACCATCTGTGCGGGGGTAATGCCCATCATGGTATGGAAAGTATGATCACCTGTTTTTTCAAATGTCATTGTACAGATGATTTCCGCTTTTGTGTTTTCGCGGCAGGCGTTTACGGCAATGACCGCTTCTTCAATATCGGACATAGTCTCAATTACAAGCGCATCGGCACCTCCTTCTGAAAGGGCAATCGCCTGTTCGGCAAAGCAGTCGTAAAGTTCCTGCTGACTGATATCACCCATGATAAGCATTTTTCCTGTAGGGCCTATTGAACCCAGGACATGCCGGTTATCGCCTGCAGCCTTACGGGAAATGTAAGCAGCGGCCCTGTTAATTTCACCGGTTCTTTCAGCAAGTCCGTAAGACGACAGTTTAATAGAATTTCCGCCAAAACTGTTGGTTTCAATCATATCAGCTCCGGCGTTTATATAGCTTTCAGCAATCGCCAGAACATCGGCAGGTCTTGAAAGATTCCACATTTCAGGACATTCTCCGGGTAACAGGCCCCTGGCATGTAAAAATGTTCCCCATGCTCCGTCCGAAACCATGATTCTGCCTTCACTTATTTGACTTGCTATTGTATTCATACCACTAAAATACATTAATAAATCATTTTATAAAAATGACTTATTCTTTTTAGTTTTCCATATATTTAACAACCTGAAATTTTTACGATAGATGACTGATTTGCAGTGGAATAACCTACTGAAGGCTGTAAACGGGGAAACGGTTGAACCCCTTCCTGCCGGTTTCATTATTGATTCTCCATGGTTGCCGAACTGGTTCGGAATCCGGATTCTTGATTATTTTTCAAATGATGATCTGTGGCTTCAGGCCAATTTCAAGGCAATTGAAACGTTTCCGGAACTGATGTTCCTTCCCGGATTCTGGAGTGAATATGGTATGTGTACAGAACCGTCTGCTTTCGGTGCCAAGTGCATTTTTTGGGAGAACGAATTTCCGTTTGCCGAAAAAACAATACACACTACTGATGATATTCAAAGAATAAAACTTCCTGATCCTGCAACTGACGGAATGCTTCCATTTATGCTGAACCGTCTTGTCACATCCAGAAAATTAATAGAAAGCAGAGGCCATCAGATCCGCTTTTCGGTTTCTAGAGGTCCGCTGAACATTGCCTCTTTTCTGATGGGAACCACTGAATTGATGACGGCCATGATGATGGAACCGGATGCAGTGCATGCCTTGCTGCGAATTATTACCGATTTTCTTAAATCATGGCATAGATTGCAGAGACGTGCCATTTCATCAATTGACGGTATTTTGATGCTGGATGACATTGTCGGGTTTGTCGGGGAAACTGAATTTCTTGAATTCGGTTACCCCTATCTGAAGGAGTTGTATGATGAAAATGTGTCGGTCAAATTCTTTCATAATGATGCGGATTTCACCATGTCGGTGAAACACTATCCCGACCTGGGCATCAATCTTTTTAACCCGGGTGTGCAAATGACAGTTCAGGAAATCATTGATGTAACCCAAAGCAGGATGACAGTTCTTGGCAACATTCCTCCAAGGGATGTTCTGGCATCAGGAACTGAAGAACAAATCACCAAAGCTGTTTCAGAACTTCTGAAAGGAACTTCCGTAAAAAACCGGCTTATTGCATCATGCGGCGGAGGAATGCCTCCGGCTGTTTCAACCGGAAATATCCGAAGCTTCATAAAGGCTTTACAATAATGTGAACTTTTGTTATTTTTGATTCCTTTTTAAAAAAACTAAACACAATTCACGATGAGAAAAAAAATAGTAGCCGGAAACTGGAAAATGAATAAAACACTTCAGGAAGGTGTTGAACTGGCCAAAACAATTAACCGCCAGGTTGAAGACAATGGCGTTACCGTTGTGCTGTGCACTCCTTTTATTCATTTGTCGGAAGTACGCAATGTGATAAGCAAAGATTCACTTTATCTTGGCGCACAGAATTGCGCTTCTGAAACATCCGGAGCCTATACAGGTGAAATTTCAGTATCCATGATTAAATCGACAGGAGCTGAATTTGTTATCATCGGGCATTCGGAAAGGAGAAGTTATTATCATGAAGATGATGCCCTTCTGAACAGAAAAACAAAACTGGCCCTTGAAGCAGGACTTACGCCTATTTTTTGCTGCGGAGAAGTGCTGGCTGAAAGGCAGTCGGGTAACCATATGAAGGTTGTAAAAACCCAGATTGAAAAAGGATTATTTGATTTGTCGCCGGCCGATTTTTCAAAAATAGTAATCGCTTATGAACCGGTTTGGGCAATAGGCACCGGTGTGAACGCAACATCAGACCAGGCACAGGAAATGCATAAAGCAATCCGTGAATTGGTTGCCGAAAAATATGGGAATGAAGTGGCTGCCAACACGTCCATATTATATGGCGGAAGCTGCAAACCATCCAATGCAAAGGAATTGTTTGCCAATCCTGATGTTGACGGCGGCCTGATTGGTGGCGCATCACTGAATGCTGCTGATTTCATGGGTATTGTAAACGCTTTCTGAGAAAATTATCCTACCGCAGCTTATCGCCGGTCAGTGACCGGCGGTGCCGCTTTATTATTTTTTAGGTAAGGAGGTTTAACGCCAATCCCCTGCTGAATGAAAATGACTGAAATAATAATTAATTGCAGGAGTGGTAACCCGGTGCCTGATGCACTTCCCTACCTTCTGGAATCGATAGGCTTCGAAGGATTTTTCGAACACGACCATTTCCTTTCAGCATATATACCTTCTGATAAGCTTAACAGGGAAGAAATCAATACCATCCTTGATGGATTTGGTATTAGTCCGGATTATGAAGTAAATGAAATTCCCGAAAAAAATTGGAATGAAGAATGGGAAAAGAATTTCGAGCCCATAGTTATCGGGGAAAGTTGTTATATCCGTGCTCCGTTCCATCCCAGGGCTGCCTATCCGTATGAAATTATAATTGAACCCAAAATGTCTTTCGGCACGGGTCATCATGCCACTACATCATTGATGATCGGTGAGATGATGGATATTGACATGAAAGATAAATCTGTTCTTGATGCAGGTTGCGGCACCGGTATCCTGGCTATTTTTGCTGAACTGCTGGGCGCGGGTTCCATAACTGCTGTTGATATAGATGACTGGAGCTACCGCAATGCCGTTGAAAACACTGCCCTGAACAATTGCCACCGGATAACAGTCAAGCAGGATGATATTTCCGCATATCGCGAAACTTCAACGTTTGATGTTATACTTGCCAATATAAATCTGAATGTATTAAAGTCCAGTCTGCACATATATTCATTTCTCAGCAAAACGGGAGGACATCTGCTTATGTCAGGCATACTAACAACCGATATTGAAACGTTAAAGATGGATGCTGAAGCGATCGGTTTCGAGTTCGGTTTTAGTAAAACGCTGAACAATTGGGCGGTTATCAGGATGAGAAAAAAGTAATTACTTTTATATATTATATTCTTGAAATGATGAATCTCAGGTTCATATTCCTGCTGATCCTGTCGGTTATTTATTTCAGCAATCCGTCAGTCAACGCTCAGCAAAACACATTCACAGGCGAAATAGGCAGCTATCCGCAGGAACTGGCAAATTACATTCAAAAAAACAGCAATCCGGAGAGTGAGGCCGTATTAAACGAATTCCTTACTGCCTGGACTGTTGACAGTATTTTCACTTCCCAGGAGCAAGAGAAAATTGTAACCACATCCCTGAATCTTTTAAAAAAGAATGCAAGGCCCTTCCCTCATTTTACCCGGTACCTGAGTTGCATACTAATCCTCAAAAAAAATGAAGCCAAATCTGAAAAGTTCAGGGAGTGGGATAAAGGGCTTGATATGCTGCTGAATTCAAAGAAAGTCACATTGCAGGCCACCGACAGGTATCTTGGATTTATAAGGCAACTGGCCGATAGCAGTTCGTTATTCCGGTCAAGCAGCACAGAATGGAAATTCACCTCTCCTGATTTCAGATTCGTTTTTGATAGTACGATCCGGGTGCAGGTAAAAAACACATCGCTGATTTGCAAGGTAAGAAAAGACAGTATTGTGATTTTTGAAACGGGCGGCGATTATTATCCTCTCACCTATCAATGGAAAGGCTCTTCAGGTTTGGTTACCTGGGAAAGAGCCGGCTTTAAAAAAGAGGATGTATATGCAAAGCTCGAAAACTATGAGATTAATATGCAGCGTTCAGAATACACAGCCAGGAATGTTGTATTCGTAAACAAAATCTATTTTGACGCACCGCTTAAAGGTGTGCTTATTGATAAAGTAAAATTCGACAAAACCCCTGCCGATGCTGATTTCCCGCAATTTAACTCTTATCAGACCGATTTCAAAATAAAGGAATTATACAAACAAATCGATTACGAAGGCGGATTATCCATGCAGGGAGCAAAACTGGTTGGGACCGGAAATCGTGAAAAACAGGCAAAGATATTTGTATTCAGAAAAGACACTCTTGTATTGGTTGCATCATCTGATCATTTTTCGTTCAAGTCGGACCGCATCAATGCGGCAACAGCAGGCATCCTGATCAAACTGAAAAAGGATTCGATCTTCCATCATGGTCTCGCCCTGAGCTACATGGTGAAGAACAGGGAACTTTCGCTGTTCAGGACAGAAAATTTCACTTCCCAAAGCCCGTATTTTGATTCATATCATAACATTGACATGACCTTTGAGCAGCTTAACTGGAAAATGGATGAACCGGTTATGCGGTTTACCGCTATGATGGGCAGTCAGAAGGGAGAAGCGAATTTTGAATCGATCAATTTCTTTAACAGTGATCAATACGCATCCATGCAAATGATGGATCAGAGTCACCCTCTTGTTTTGATCAGAAGTTATGCCCGTAAAATGGGCACCAATCAATTCCTGGCTGTTGATTTTGCCAACTATTTGCAAAAACCTGAAGCACAGGTGAAGCAGTTGCTTATGAGGATGGCGGCCAGGGGGTTTCTGTTTTATGATACCGAAACCGATATGGCTACCATACGGCCCCGGCTGAATGATTATATAGCGGCCAGTGTGGCTAAGATTGATTATGACGTGATCAGCATTCCTTCAACAGTTAATACTCCTGTTGAAAATGCGATTTTTGACCTGCGGACTTATGATCTGACCATCCATGGCATACCCCGGATTTTTGTCAGCGATTCGCAAAATGTTGTCATATACCCTCTGAACGACCAGATCGTGATGAAAAAGAACCGTCATTTTCAGTTTGACGGTCAGGTGCAGGCCGGCCTTTTTACATTTACAGGCAGGAATTTCTTTTTTAATTACGATACTTTTAAAATTAATCTCAATAAAATTGATTCGCTCAGGATACGGTATCTCACAGGGCGTTATGACAATTTCGGGTTTCCGATAACTGAAAAGACTCAGACCCTCCTTGAAGATATGAAAGGCGAAGTTTACATCGACAGGCCGGATAACAAATCAGGCAGGAATTCATATCCACAATACCCCATCTTTGTTTCAAAGGAAAGCGGTCATGTTTATTACGACAGCAAATCGATATTTAATGGCGTTTATAAACGGGATAATTTCTTTTTCAGGATTGACCCGTTCACAATGGACAGTATAGATAATTTCAACCGGCGATCAATGAAGTTTGACGGCGAACTGGCCTCAGCCGGCATATTCCCGCAAATACGCGAGACACTTCGGCTGCAACCCGACAATTCACTCGGATTTCAGCATATGATATCCGACACCGGCCTTCCTGTTTATAACGGAAAAGGGAAATTCACGAGCTTGCTTTCTCTTACAAACAAGGGATTAACCGGATCAGGAACGCTGTATTATCTTACATCGCAATTCGGATCGGATGAGATCCAATTCTTCCCCGATTCGCTTAATACAATGGCGAAAGATTTTACTATCGTCCAGAAGTTGTCAGAGACACAATTCCCGTATGTTAAATCGAATAACGTTTCTGTTCACTGGATTCCTGCAGAAGATGTGTTAT
Source organism: Bacteroidales bacterium (assembly GCA_035299085.1). Taxonomy (NCBI): domain Bacteria; kingdom Pseudomonadati; phylum Bacteroidota; class Bacteroidia; order Bacteroidales; species Bacteroidales bacterium. Next base: position 237,736 of record DATGXG010000013.1, read on the forward strand.
ATGCCGGTATGACCGACAACCGGTTTACTATGTATAATCCACAGACCAGCCTGGCGGGACGTTTGAAACTCCAGCCGAAAGGTTTAACAGGTGACGGACGACTTTATATGGAAGGCGCCGATCTCACCTCCGGTCTGTTTGTGTTCAGGGCTAATGTAGCAGAAGCAGACACATCTGACTTCTTTTTAAAATCGTTGCATTCAGAGGGATTTACAGTCCTTACCGAAAATATACATTCTCATATAGACTTTGAATCAAGGAAAGGAATTTTCAGATCGAATGAAGAATTCACACTGGTTTCATTTCCTGAAAACAAGTATGTAAGTTTCCTTGATAATTTTGAATGGGATATGAATAACAAAATCCTGGCTATGGGCGAGACGAATGGTTCGCAGATCCAGAATCAGAATCAGAATGATGAAGAAACACTTACAGGGCCAAGATATATAAGTACAGACCCGGACCAGGATTCTCTCAGCTTTATTTCGCCGGTTGCTTATTACGATTATGACAGCAACCTCATCAAAGCAACGGATGTAAAATATATTGACATTGCGGATGCCCGGATATTTCCTGATCAGAACAAGCTTACCGTTCAGGCCGATGCCAGGTTAAGAACCCTGTTTAAAGCCGTTATCCTGGCTAACCGGAATACAAAGTATTTTTCACTGTACAATGCAACGATAAATATTGCGTCAAAGAACAAGTACATGGGATCGGCATATTATAATTATGTAGATGAGATAAAAGAGGAGCACCCTGTATATTTCAGTTCTATTGGAGTGGATGATAATATACAGACGATAGGAAACGGGGCGATTGAAGCGGATGCGGATTTCACCCTGAGCCCTAATTATAGGTACCAGGGAAAGGTATATCTCGAAGCAGCCAAACAGTTTCTGACGTTTGACGGCTCCACACTGATCGAACACAACTGTGAGATGATCCCTACCCGGTGGATGCATTTCAGATCAGAAATCGATCCGATGAACATTTACATTCCTGTAGGCGAGGATTTGATTGATATTGAAAGGAATAAAATTTTCAACGGACTTTACATGTATTATGATTCAGTGCATGTATATCCTACTTTTCTTTCAGGGAGGAAGTTTTCAAGTGATGTTCCCGTAAGTACAGCTATGGGATTCCTTTATTATAATCATGAAAAGCAGGAATACCAGATCGGTGCGAAAGAAAAACTGCTGGATCCGACAGTGCCGGGAAATCTTCTCACGCTTCATCGTGAAAACTGCATTTTATACGGAGAGGGAAAAATGGATCTTGGCGCCAAACTCGGCCAGATGAGTCTGACAACTGTGGGCAACATGACGCACAACAGCATTGAGAACAAGACCGCGATGAATGTGATGCTTGGCATTGATTTCTTCATGCCTGATAATATACTTGGTGTTATGGCTGCTGAAATTGACAGCTTTCCTAATCTTCCGGCAGTCGACCTCAATAATCCTGTGATCACAAAAGGCACTGTTGACCTGATCGGAAAGGAAAGATACGATGCCATGAAATCGGAACTCAGTCTGTTTGGCACTGTAAAGGAAGCTCCAGCTGAACTGAGGCATTCCATCATGTTCAATGAACTGACGCTGAGATGGGACGATGAAGCTAACTCATGGGTGTCAGTGGGTAAAATCGGGATAGCAAGCATCAACAATGTCCAGGTGAATAAGCGGGTTGACGGATTGCTGGAATTGCAGATCAAGAGAAGCGGCAACATCCTTGATTTCTACCTTCAGATTGATCGTCGCACATGGTATTATTTTGGTTATACACGGGGTGTGCTACAGGTACATTCTTCGAATAAAGAATTCCTTGACAAAATAATGAAACTGAAGCCGAATGAAAGGCGGTTAAAAGTAACAAACGGTGGTGAATCGTACATTTATATGGTATCAACCGATGTAAAGAAAAATTCGTTTGTGAGGAGATATCGTGATCTACAGGAACAGCAGGAACAGCCTGAGGAACAGAAGTAGTTCTTTTCAGCATTCGTCATTGCGAGGAGCCAGAAAAATTTATCAGGCTAGTACAATATAACAGCAACGAAGCAATCTGCCTCCACAGGAAGTACGATCTCATGAAAAAGTTTTCGTCGCAGATAGTAAATTGTTAATCTCCTATTATCTGTCTTTGCATGGTCCTGCCTGTCCGGGCAGATTGCTTCATCGCATGAAATTCCTTCAATAATCAGAATATTTTTCGCTCCTCGCAATGACGGGCTTCAGCAAATATTTGCTCTTTTTCCTTTTTTCACGCAGGAAATTATACTTTATTTGTCAGAAGATTATAAAAAACGATTGTTTTGACAAAAAGATCAGTTGAAGTTTGTTTTTCACCGGCTCTCTATCCCGAATTCAAAAAGGATGAGGCAATAGTTGTAATAGCCGACATCCTGAGGGCCACGTCTGCCATTGTCACTGCTTTTATGAATGGCGTCAACCGGATTATACCGGTGGGCACACTGGAGGAAGCAAAAAGCTATAAGGAAAAAGGTTATCTTGTGGCAGCCGAAAGGGATGGCATTGTAAGGGATTTCGCAGATTTCGGTAATTCTCCCTATAATTTTAAGAAGGAAATCATTGAAGGCCGTGAAATAGTGTACTCCACAACCAACGGCACCAACTGCATCACAATGGCTTCGCACAGCCACCGGGTAGTAATAGGCGCCCATCTGAATTTAAATGCAATTGCGGAATACCTTATTCATGAAAAGCGCGATGTGATCGTTCTTTGTGCAGGATGGAAAAATAAGTTCAACCTTGAAGATTCCATCTTTGCAGGTGCTTTGTCGGAGTTGCTGCTGAATAGCGGAGAATTCAGCACGATTTGTGATTCGGCATATGCATCAATTGATTTGTGGCATACAGCCCGGCCTTCGGTAATGGATTATTTAGAAAAGGCGGCTCAACGACACCGTCTAAAAAAGAACAATCTGGACGATGTGATCGAATATTGTCATACACAAGATATTACGCGTATTATTCCGGTGCTTGAAAATCACTATCTTGTAAAATTATAAAACTGGAATGTATAAACTTTAATTAATAATGTTAACTTTCGCCACAGGATGAAATAGAATATTATTTTAATTTTGATCTCTACACTTGTTGATTGTTTAACAAAAAATAAACCTCCTATGAAAAAATATAATTTTAACCCGGGCCCTTCTGTATTGCCTGAAATAACAGTGAAAAACACTGCTGAAGCAATTTTAAACCTGAATGGCAGCGGATTATCCCTTATGGAAATTTCTCACCGAAGCAAAGATTTCGAAGCAATTCTTAAAGAATCCAAGGATCTGCTTACTGAATTGCTCGGCATTCCATCAGGTTACAGTATATTATTTCTCCAGGGAGGAGCAAGTTTACAATTCACAATGGTTCCTTTCAATTTTCTGAACACAAAAGCTGCTTTTCTCGATACAGGTACATGGGCAAACAAAGCCATGAAAGAAGCCAAATTCTTTGGTGAAACGGTATGTGTTGCATCCTCCAAGGATCAGAATTACACTTTCATTCCCAAAGATTATAAAATTCCCACGGATGTTGATTACTTCCACATAACAACCAATAATACAATTTACGGTACCGAGCTGAAGACCGATATGTCATCCCCGGTTCCGCTGTTTGCCGATGCATCTTCGGATATATTGAGCCGTCCGATGGACATTTCAAAATATGATCTTATCTATGGCGGAGCACAGAAGAATCTCGGTCCAGCAGGTGTTGCTTTTGTTATTTTAAAGAACAGCCTGATTGAAAAAGTAACGAAGCCTGTTCCGACGATGCTGAGTTATAAAATACATGCTGAAAACGATTCATTATATAACACTCCTCCGTGTGTAGCCATTTATTCATGTCTGCAGACCCTGAAGTGGCTGAAGGACCTTGGTGGTTTAAAGGCCATCAACAAGATAAATATGGACAAGGCTAACATATTGTATGATGCCATCGATAACAGCAAAATATTCAAATCACCTATTACAGTTGCCGAGGACAGGTCAATAATGAATGTGGTATTTGTTGTTAAGCCCGAGTATAAAGAACTTGAGGAGAAATTCCTGGAAACCTGCAAATCAAACGGTTTGGTAAATCTTAAGGGACACCGTTCCGTAGGAGGTTTCCGTGCATCCATTTATAATGCTATGCCTGTTGAAGGGGTAAAGGCACTGGTGCAGGTAATGAAGGATTTTGAGAAGCAGGTATAAATAGAGGGGTAGATACGTAGATATGCAAACTATTTTAGTCGCAACAGATAAACCATTCGCGAAAGTTGCGGTTGACGGCATCCGCGATATCATTAAAAATGCCGGTTTCGAACTGAAATTGCTCGAGAAATATACCGAAAAGGCGCAATTATTAGAAGCGATCCGGGATGTGGATGCAGTGATCATCCGCAGTGATATTCTTGATCACGAAGTGTTCAATGCCGCCGGCCGGTTAAAAATTGCTGTGCGGGCAGGTGCCGGTTATGACAACATTGATCTGAAATCCGCTACTGAAAAAGGTGTGGTTGTAATGAACACACCGGGTCAGAATGCCAATGCAGTTGCAGAACTGGGATTCGGCATGATGATTTACATGAACAGGAATTTTTTCAATGGCACATCCGGTACCGAGCTCAGGGGCAAAACCCTGGGCATACATGCCTATGGCAATATTGGCCGTATTGTGGCGATGATTGCAAAAGGACTGGGTATGTATGTGTTTGCTCATGATCCTTATGTTGATAAAGTAATTATTGAAAATGACGGAGTCAAATACGTTCCTGAAGTACAGGCTTTATATAAAAAGTGCCAGTATGTTTCTGTCAATCTTCCGGCAAACAAGGAAACAAAGGAATCGCTTAATTTTGACCTGCTGAACCTGATGCCACAGGGAGCTACACTGGTTAATACAGCGCGCAAAGAGCTGGTTCATGAACCATCGCTCCTGAAAATGTTTTCCGAACGCAGCGACTTCAGGTATGTGACCGATGTGGCACCCGATTGTCATGAACAATTGAAGGCACAGGTACCAACCCGCTATTATGCCACTCCCAAGAAAATGGGTGCGCAGACCGAAGAAGCCAATGTAAATGCGGGACTTGCCGCCGCAAGGCAGATTGTGAATTTTCTAACGAAGGGTGATAAGACTTTTCAGGTTAATTAAATGTGATAATGTGCTAATGTGATAATGTGCTAATGTGCTAATGTGCTAATGTGGTAATGTGCTAATGTGCTAATTATAAATACTTCATTGGCACATTGGTCTAATTGGCACATTGGTCTAATTGGCACATTGGCACATTGGCACATTTTCGTTATCTTTGATTAATCCAACCATTCTCAAGTATTAACAACACCAGGAATTAACAATGGCTATAATTAAAGCATTTAAAGGATTTCGTCCTCAGAAGGAACTCGTTTCTAAAATCGCTAGCAGACCTTATGATGTGCTTTCTTCGGAAGAAGCTGCCGAACAAGCCCGTGGCAACCCCTTTTCTTTCTATCACATTATAAAATCTGAAATTGACCTGCCTGCAGATGCGGATCATTATTCAATGGATGTATATAATAAAGCCAAAAGCAACCTTCAGGAGTTTATCAGTAAGAAATATTATAATGAAGATAAGGAACCATGTCTGTATATTTATGCACAGACTATGTGGGGCAGAACACAGTATGGTCTTGTTGCCTGTGCATCCGTTTCGGATTATCTGAACAACGTGATTCGAAAACATGAATTAACCAGAACAGAGAAGGAAGAAGACCGCAAGAACCATATTCGTATCACAAATTTCAATTGCGAACCTGTCTTTTTTGCTTATCCTGATCATGAAGAAATCGACAGGCTTGTTAATCATTTCATAAAAGGCAACCCTGAATATGATTTTAAAACAAGTGATGATATACACCACCAGCTTTGGATCATTAATGACAGCCATACAATAAAAAGAATTGAATCGATATTCAATAAAGAAATTCCGTATACGTATATTGCTGATGGCCATCACCGGACAGCAGCCGCTGCACATGTGGGTGAAGAACGCAAAATGAATAACCCTCAGCACAAGGGTAATGAAGAATACAATTTTTTTCTTGCCGTTCATTTTCCGGCAAGCCAGCTTTCCATATTCGATTACAACCGGGTAGTAAAAGACCTTAATGGGAATACACCCGAAAGCCTCATTAAGAAAATTGAGGAAAAATTCATGGTCATCCCCAGGGGAACCCATGAATATAAACCGGCTAAAGCACATGAGTTTTCCATGTATCTTGAAGGAAAATGGTATGCACTGGAAGCGCTTAACGGAACATATGATGACAATGATCCTATCGGCTGCCTTGATGTGACCATCTTATCTGACCATATCCTGGATAAGATCCTCGATATAAAAGATCTCAGAAATTCAAAACGAATCGATTTCGTGGGCGGAATTCGGGGACTGGGAGAATTAAAACGCAGGGTTGATTCAGGCGAAATGGCCGTTGCTTTTGCGCTTTACCCCGTAACAATGGAACAGCTCATCCGTATCGCCGATACAGGCAACATTATGCCTCCCAAAACCACCTGGTTTGAGCCTAAACTCAGAAGCGGACTGGTGATCCATTCACTTGAATAGAATATAAACTGACAGCGTCCGAAGAACCTGTCAGCATTTTTCAAGTTCCAACATGACAGCGTCCGAAGATCCTGTCATCGTTGTTTTAGTAGGATGATTTAACAAACTTAGTGGTATATGTTTTATCTCCCGAAATTACTTTCAGGATATACAATCCCGAAGAAAGACCTGAAATATCAATACTCCCGTCTTCCGGAACAGTTGAAAGTGTAAGAACCCTTTTACCTGTAATGGTATAGATATCTGCTTTTCCATAACCAGCTTCACTTTTTAAATATAGATACTTCCTTGCAGGATTTGGAAAAACTTTTACTGGTTCATTTACGTTATCATCACTCCCATTAATAACGGATTCCATTTTTTCCATTGTGTAGATACGGTATTCACCCGGAGCCAGCGTAACCGACATTGTGACATCTGTGATATTTACAGAATCACCTTTCATTACATCGTGCCACCATCCGGTTTGGGTAAATGCCGGAGTGATTTCTGTCTCTGAAACACCGAAGTTGCCGATTACAATAGCATCGCCTTCAGGATCCCTGAGGATAATTTTTTTTGCAGAAATATTATTGCCAGTTGTCATGGTATAATCATCTGTTCTGAACACGGGGTATTTGTTTCTAAGGTCGATGAGTTTTGACCAAACCAGGTATAAATGCATTCGATCCGGATCATTCATATAATCCCAATGTATGGGCTTCACTCCCACTCTCCCATTATAATCAATTGAAAAATCATAGCCAAGCTCACCGAATTGCCAAATCATTTTCGGGCCTGGGATTGTGAAAAAGAAAGCACCGGCAAGTTCCATTCTTTTAAGTGCAGTGGACCGATCTTTGATATTATAATTGCCTTCCTGGTTTCCGTACTTTAGGTTTTTGTACATGAGTCGTTCTTCATCATGGCTTTCCATATAACTTACAAGTCCAGGATATGACCAGTTGCGTGCCTGATAGGACGCCCATGAAAGGCTTGAATTTGCAAGATAACCCATTGTAGCCTCATTATAGTTGTAATTAATATTTCCCCATAACAGCATACCGTATGAAGACAGAATCTGTTCTTCGTTATTCGGTGCAAAGTGCTCACAGATCATATAGGCATTATGATTAACTGATTTGATTTTATCGTAAATCCTTTTGAGGTTATTGATTCTTGAAGCATCATAAGCGCTTCCATCACCGGGTGTATTGGTAAAGCCCTTTGTGAAATCGAACCTGAATCCGTCGACTTTGTATTCATTAAGCCAGTATTCGATTACCCGATCGACAAAATATTTCGTAGCAGAAGATTCGTGATTAAAATCAAAGCCCCAGTTGTATGTTGAATTGGGACTGTTGACATTATACCAGGGATTGTCAGAGGCCGGTTTTCCTGTTGCTGAATTATAGTACATTCTTACCAGGGGACTCTGACCATATGAATGATTTAACACAATGTCCATAATAACAGCTATGCCCCGATTATGGCACTCCTGGATAAAATCTTTGAAATCAACATCCCGACCATAAAATTTATCGGGTGCAAAGTAAAAAGAAGGATTATAACCCCAGCTCGTATCGCCTTCAAATTCGCTGAAAGGCATAAGCTCAATAGCGTTGATTCCAAGATTCTGAAGATAATCAAGTTTTGTTTTCACATCTTTGATATCATGAGTGGAAACAAAATCGCGAATAAGTAACTCGTAGATAGTAAGATTTGATGACTGAGGCGGTTCATAGGATGTTGATATCCAATTGAAATTTTCTTTCCCGGGTTGAATGACACCGGTAATCTGTGTTGTTTTGCCTTCAGGGTACTTGAGTAATCCAGGATATACAGATTCAGGGATGTATTTATCAAAGACAGGGTCAAGAATCTTCTCAGAATACGGATCGGCAATTCTAATCTGTTCATCAATCAGGTATTGAAAGCTATATTCTTTACCGGGAGTAAGATCGCCGACTTTAATCCAGAAACGGTCACCATCTTTTTTCAGTTGCCATTTGCTGTCAGGTAACCAGTCATTAAAGTCTCCTATGAGGTATATTCTGTTTTTTCCTGGGGCATAAATACAGAAAACTGCAGAATCAACTGATGGATAAGAAATACCTTCCGTGATTCCCTGTTGTATAGTTTTTGAAATTGTAGCACCCGGTTTCAAAAACCATAAAGTATCCGATGTGGTTTGATTAGTATTTTTTGCAATGACAACCATCTGATGACGCACAGAATCCCCGATCTGGATAATAGTATCTATTAAAGAAGATGCAGTTTTATGTACCAGGCTGTTTTCCAGGTATAAGAACATAGAATCAGATTCTCTGCTGGCTGCACTGATATGCAGTAAGTGATCCTCACCGACAAAGCTAAAGCGGTTGTCCGGCTGGACAAAAGATGTTTGCAGACCAGCTTCATAAACATTTTTAAAGATATCTGCTCCTGCCACATCGCGTCCGGTTTTTGATGCTGTTGAGTTCCTGAAAACAAATGCGATCTGAATGATTTTTTCATTTGCAGGTACACCATAGAATTGCCTGATACCGGGTGTAATGGCCAGCTCGTATTCATTGGCGGCAGTTTTGGTAAGTTTGCATAAAGCAGTATTTACAGTCCAGTCGGCCTTGACATATTTCCAATCACCCGGAGAAGTGCTTTTATCTGTGATCACACCGGTATGTGCATAAACATCATCGCTGCTGTAATTCATTAAGCCCTTGTCGCCCTGTGATGCATGAAATTTAATAATTACAGGTTCGTTGTCTGTTGGCAGGAAGGGTTCAGTAGTAATAACCTGCGTAAATCCGAAGACAGGAACTAACAATAATAAGATGGGAATAATGAATTTTTTCATGGTGTTATTTTTAAAAGGATAACCCCGCCATCAGGCGGGGTTAATCCAAAAACATTTTAGATGATAAAACCCCTAATACTACTATTCAATTGTACCGGTTCCTTCTTTGAAATTGAGTGTAACTGTCTGACCAGCAGTTACTGGAACAGCTGTCTGGTCTCCACCGGTACCCCTGTATTCGATATTTCCGTCAATAATATTGAATTCTGCCTGCCACCAGTCGGCTGCAAGTGTACTGCCTTTTGCGTACATTCTCAGGTTTCCGTTTGCCGGAATATTTTCAAATTTGATCACTCCTGCAGTATTGTCAACGGTGAAAAGGTTAGCCTCAACACCGGCATCCCAACTGCCAAATGCATCACCGATTCCATATACCTTGGCAGGGTTAACCTCGATGGTTTCGTTAGCCAGGTCGACTACAACTATATAGTATCCGGAAGCACCTGGAACAGGAACATCTGTTGAACCTTTTGCAAATACGCCATCGGTTGCATCACCGTCTTTACCGAAATCACCTACCCATTCGCGACCGGGGGCGAATTTCATGGCCTGACCTTCATAAAGCCAAACGATTTTCCAGAACATTTCAGGATGGCTGTGAACAGGAACCATTTCCTGGTTGGTGAGTTCCCACTGCCAACCGTCGGGTGTACCGTTATCATCGGTATCAGCTGTGTCAACAGCGCTACCTACCATGAAAAGTTGTGCGGGATACTCCGGCAGGGGGTCGCCATCCTTTACATATGTGACAGCTGCCGTTGTTCCGTTTTCAAGTGACCAGGTCATGGTTACTTTATATACAGCATAAGTTGCGTTAGCAATGTTTGCACCACCAGGTACAAGGGCATTCACAGCACCGCCAAAATTGGTATTAACTCTAAGGCCGGCAGTTGCAGTTCCATTATTATATGCTTCGTCCAACGAAATCTTCCATCCATCTGAATAGCGGAATTTGTATTCGTTTTCAAGAAGAACTACTTCAGGCGCTTCAAAAGTGATTGTATTCAGGTTAAAAGCGCCCTGAGTAAGAGGAGTGCTGCTACTCCAGCCGGTTGGTGTGGCGCCGCCGATTATACCCCATTGAACCGGAGCTATAATTACCATTTCAAGTTCAGTGTCAATAACAACATGATAAAGGCCATCGGAAGGAACTGTAAATTTGGTTTCGGTAGCCGTGTAAGAACCACGCCAGAAATCAACCTTAGGTTCGTCTGTAAGTCTTTCTGCCTCAGGAACAACTGCAAAATCAGCGCCGGGACCATAAGTAGTCTTGGTCTCGCCTGATACTTCAACAATGCTAAAGCCATCTGCACCACCTTTAACAGCAATGTACAATTCGAGTAATTGAGGCCTGGCAGTCTGGGTAACCTCATTCTTGGCAACCTTCATCATACCTTTGCTGTCAAGATCAGTGAGGGCTGTTCCGGCACCGGTTACATAAAAGCCGTCCTCTACGAGAACAGGGGGATTTCCACCATCATCATCATCTTTCTTGCAGGAGGTGAAAATCACCAGGAATGACAGTGCAAGCAAGGAAAGCTTCACTAAAGTTTTAAAAAAGTTTCTCTTCATGGTATTAATTTTAAGTAATTAGATTAAGGAATTATTGTGCATTTTCAAGCAGGTTTGGATTTGCATCAGTTGCCCATTTTGGAATCGGGAAGGTTTCAACAGACGGATCCCCGGATTTACCACCCTGAGCGTCACCCTTGCCCCACCAGCTTTTTGTAAATTCACCAAAACGGATGAGGTCCTGGCGCCGATGACCTTCGGCAAACATTTCACGTCCTCTCTCAGCAAGCACATCAGCAAGTGTTGCATTTGTAAAAGGAGAAACGCCCGCCCTGGTTCGAATGGGGTTGATCCATTCATCACCGTCATGTCCAAGCCGGATTTCAACTTCTGCCTTTACAAGGTAAAAATCGGTGAGGCGGAACAAAGGAAAATCGTTGCTCAGGTTTTCTTTCGCTCCTTTTTTAATCTCATATTTTCCGATTCTTGCACCGGTGGTCCTGATTTGGGCCGGAGTGAAGGTAGCATCCATACGTACGGCAGGAATCACAGGGTTAAGGTTTAGAGGTGCTCCTGTTACTGATTCAATGATTGGTTGCCCTCCGCTGGTAAACTGTGGTCCATAAAGGAAATATGCTTTCTTCCTTAGATCATTGTCTTCATAAGTCTGAAAATGCTGATAGGTAACCGCGCATCCGTTCCATGGACCGACTGTCATATCATAGGTGAGGTTCGACTGGTAATGTAAAGTTCTCATGTGGATTCTGAATCCCTGGTAATCATCCTCGTCATAAGCTATCGAGAATATGATTTCTGGATTATCCTGGTTTTCTGTTACAAAAGGTCCGCTTACACTCGGATCAAGAGTAAAAACATCAGAATTAATTATACTGTCAGCGTATTGTCCTGCTTTTTCCCATTGAGGTATCCCGGTATATACCTTGGCATTGAGATAAAGCTTGCTTAAAAGAGCAAAGGCCATATAACGGGTAGCCAGATATTTGCTGTTAATAGCTTTCAGTGACGGATAGTTCGCCTCAAGACATGTGGTTAAACTATCAAATATCGCAGCTCTTGGAGTTTTATAAGGTTGTTCAGGGGCATTACTGAAAGATGAGAGGTAAGGTACATCCCCATAATTGTCCATTAGCAGGTAATAATAAAAGGATCGTATGACTTCCACTTCCTTGATTTTCTGGTTAATGGCGTCTGACTGAGGAAGTTTTTTGAGCATATCGATGATCTGGTTACTTCTGGTAACTCCGGCAAAGAGTTTTTCCCACATTCTGTTGACACCTTCCACGTCATTATTCCAGGTATGCTGATACATGACCCTCCATTTTCCACCGTCATCCCAGTCGGCATCACGAGTTGGAAAAACAAGTTCGTCTGATGTTACTTCCTGAGCCCAGAACCACCATCCACCGTCATCAGCAAGCGGCTGCATTTGTTTATAGGCATCAACCGCCATACTGGCAACCTGTGCTTCACTTTCGGGATATACATTTTCGGGCAAACGATCATATAATTGTTCATCGACATTGGTACATCCCCAACCAAAAAATAGTATTGAGAATAAAATGATTATATACGTTTTCATATCTGTTGATTTAGAAAGTTGCTGTTAAGCCTACAGTTAAGGTTCTGGTTTTGGGATAGACATTGTACTGATCGATACCGAAAGCCAGTCCTTCATAGCTGGTTTCAGGATCCACTCCGGAATATCCTGTGATGATGAACAGGTTATTGGAGGAAACGCTGAGTTTTATATTTTTAACTGCACCTGATTTGGGAGTCAGATTGTAGCTTAAAGAAACATAGTCCAGGCGAACAAATGAGCCATCCTCAACATAGATATCGGCAATTGCAGGTCCCTGGGTTCTGCCCTGCTTTTTCCAGTCAAGTGCTTCAGGAGTAGCATTCAGACTTGGTAATAAGCCAGGATAATCAAAAAACATACGGGTTGCATTGTATACATCATTGCCAATGATGGAGCGGAATGAAAAATCCAGATCAAAATTTTTCAGGAAGGTAATCGTATTCGACCAGCCAATTTCAATATCCGGAGCAGGACTTCCTGCAAGATACCTCCTGGCACTTGTAAGTTCACGGGTAACGCCTCCTGATGTGGATTCATAAAGGAAATAACCGTCGGATGATAATCCCATATATTTGGGAAGATAGAATGATCCCAGCTCTTCTCCTTCAATATTTCCCGTAACGTAGTTAAGATCGCCTATAAGTCCCCTTCCTGACAGGTATCCGTTTTTCCTTTCATTTGTAACAATAAAGCCGCCAAGATCCGTATTGATAGTTTTAAAGTGACTTACGTTGATTGAAGTTTTCCATTTGAAATTACCTCGGTCAACCGCAAAAGCCTGTAAAAATACTTCAATACCCCGGTTTCTCATACTTCCTGAATTCGCCCAGGTGGTAGGTGCCAGATTCGGAGGTACCGGAACTGGATAAGCATCGAGGAGATCATCAGTTGTTTTGCTGTAAACCTCTAAGGTACCGCTGATACGATTTCTAAGTGCGGCGAAGTCAAGACCGATATTAATTTCTGAAGTTCTTTCCCATTTCAGGTCAGGATTAGCATTCCAGGCTGGCCCGAAAGTTGTGACCATCTGTCCTGTTTCAGGATCAATAGCTGTGCCGGTAGGTTCAAAGACCACCTGACTGTGATAATCGCCGATTTTTTGATTTCCTGATACACCATAGCTGGCTCTTAATTTTAACTGGTTAATTACTGTAAAGTTTTGCATAAAGCCTTCCCTATCAATATTCCAGCCAGCAGAAACTGTTGGAAACCAGCCCCATTTATTATTTACCCCAAACCTTGATGAACCGTCTCGGCGTAAAGATCCGGCCAGGTAATACTTATTGTTGTAGTTGTATTGAAGCCTGCCAAAAAAGCCGATCAATGTGGATTCACCAGCCCAGGAATCTATACTCGCGCTTGTTATATCAATAAATGAACTCAGGTTGTTATATCGTATGAAGTCAGACTGAGGGTTTTCAGCCTGGGCATAAAATCCGTTATAGTTTGTCTGCTGCCAAGAATATCCCCCCATCAGGTTAAAGTTATGTGATCCGATGGACTTTGTATAAGTACCGGTTATTTCCATAAGCTTTTGTTGCTCTTTGTCGAAAGATTTCCTGCCAAATCCATTGTCGGCTGTGGCATAAATTTTTCCTTTTGGCCTGAAGTATGAGCTTTCTCTGTCATCAAGGGTATAACCAAAGTTAATTGACCCAATAAGATCCTTGAAAATCTGCATATCTGCTTTAAAAGTGCCAAAGAAACTTTTTGCTGTACGGATATTATCAACTCCGTTAATCACAGCAAGAGGATTTTCATAATTGAAAGCCCGGATAGTTTTATAGTAGTTGCCTGTGGTATCTCTTACGGGATCAGTCGGATTATGAGAAATGGCCTGGTAAATGATATCATCCTTATTGAAACCGCCGTAATTTTCATAGTCATTATCCTCAAAAGATCCTGAAATACTGCCTGATAAGGTAAGCCGGTTATCAAGAGCCATATGGGTCAGGTTTACCTTGCCGATTGTACGTTTCTTTTCAGTTCCTTTCATAACACCCTGCCAATCGGAATGGGTAATAGAAGCAAAATAGTTAGAATTTTCAGTTCCCCCCGAGTAGCTCAGGTTGTAGTTCTGGGTAAGGCCTGTGCGGTAAATCTCGTCCTGCCAGTCGGTATTGGCACCGCCATCAGAAAAGTCAAGATTATATTCATCAACGTATTTTCTAATATCCGAAGCACTCAGCAGATCCAGTTTTTTGGCAACCCTGTCTGCGGATACCTTAATATTAAGCTGTAATGTACCTTTTCCTGCACTTCCTTTTTTGGTTGTGATGATAATAACCCCATTTGAACCCTGTGACCCGTAAATAGCAGCTGATGCTGCATCCTTGAGCACCGAATAACTCTCGATGTCTTCAGGAGCAATTGTGGTTGGGTCGGCATTCGGTACGCCGTCAATTACATACAGAGGCTGGGTATCTGAGGAAAATCCGGCAGCGCCCCTGATACGAATAGTGAAGCCCGAGTTCGGGTCACCACCTTTCTTGGAAACAAGTACGCCTGCAATTTTGCCTTGTATTCCTTGAACAGGATCCGTTAATACACCCTGGCCCAGTTCATCTGCGGCAATATGGGATACTGCACCGGTCTTGTCAACTTTCTTTTGAGTGCCATAACCGATAACAATAATTTCTTCAAGTGACGTGACGTCACTGCTTAATCTGACATCAATAACACTTTTCTGACCCACCTGAATCTTTTGCGGGTTATAACCTATGAATGAAAAAATGAGAACAGTTTCAGGACCTTTCACTGTAAGCTCATAGTATCCGTTGACATCCGTGGTGGTTCCCTGAGTTGTACCTTCAATTTGAATATTAACTCCCGGAAGAGGTTCATTATTGGCAGCATCCAGAACTTTGCCCGATACCTTACCGTTTTGCGCAAAAGTCAAAACAGGAAGCATAAGAAGGACAAACAGCAATGCTTTCGAAAAAATAAAAGCTCGTAGCTTCATTCCTGTGATTTTTAGTTAATGTATTAGTTTGCGTTATTGTCGGCAGCAGCCGTATTTTCCCGAAGATCAGCAAGCCAAATCTTTATTAATCTGATTTTTATTGCTTCATCAAATGTCGCGGATATGTTCGGTTAACCAAAAGAAAACAAGTTCAATTTGCGGTAAAATCTGCGCAAACGTTTCCGCAAACGTTTGCTTATGGTTTTTTTTATGACTATAATTACAAATACTTTCAAGATTCAATGAAAACTCATCAGGTAACCATAAAAGATGTTGCCAGGGAATTAGGGGTTTCGGTTTCTACTGTTTCCCGTGCATTAAAAGATCATCCGGATATCAGTGCAAGCACGAGAAAGCTGGTGCATGAGACTGTGGAGCGGATGAAATATAAGCCCAATGCCATAGCATTAAGTTTGAGAAGTCAGCGTAGTAACATTATCGGGGTTATTATACCTGAGATTGTACATCATTTCTTTTCTTCAGTTATTTCAGGAATTGATGAAGCGGCTGTTGCAGAAGGATATAACGTAATGTTTTTTCAATCCAATGAAAGTTATGACCGTGAGGTACGAATTATTCAGTCTATTTTAAGCAGCAGGGCCGACGGTGTTTTGATCTCTGTGGCTAAGGGAACCAAAAAATTCGGTCATATCAGGCAGATCATTGAAAATAACATTCCACTTGTATTTTTCGACAGGGCTTGTGATGAAATTGAGACCGACAGGGTTATCGTAGATGATTTCGAAGGGGCATATAATGCAGTGGATTACCTGGTTAAAACCGGATGTAAAAGAATTGCCCACTTTGCCGGACCTCAGCATTTGCAAATTAGTTATTTAAGGAAAAGAGGATACATAACGGCTTTGGAAAAGAATGGATTGAAAGTGGATGATGATATGATCGTAATTTGTGATGAATATGAAGATGCATTTGCTGTTACAAGACAGATCATGAGCAAGCCGGTTCCCCCTGATGCTATATTCACAGTGAATGATATGACGGCCGTTGGTACCCTTAATGCGCTTAAGACTTTGGGATTCAAAGTTCCGGAAGATGTTTCTATAGTCGGATTCACTGACGGTTTGGTTTCATCAGTTACTGATCCATTGCTCACCACCGTAAGCCAGCATGGTTTTGAAATCGGAAAGAAAGCATCCGAAATCCTCATAAAAAGGATAAACGAACAGATAAATTCGGCAAAACCGTTAACTGAAGTAGTTAAGACAGAGCTGGTTATAAGGGATTCAACAAAAAAGATTTAAAAGATTTATTGCAGGATTTTTTGTGGTTGGGGATTTTAAGTACCAATTGAGAAGAGTCAGTTATAAACCCTATAAATCTAAGTTATGGCAACAAAAGTTCTTCTCGAACCCGATAAGTATTACCATGTATTTAATCATACAATTGGTGATGAAAAATTGTTCAGGAGTGACAATGATTATTCAGAATTCATTGTCAGGTATATTCAGCATGTCATACCCGTAGCAGAAACTATTGCATATTGTCTTATGTCAAATCACTTTCATTTTTGTATTAAGATAAAAGGTATTGATGAACTTTTTAAGAAATCGACCCGCGTAAAATTGGAACTTGTCGAATCCATAATTTATAGAAGTCTTTCCCATTTTTTGAACGGTTATGTCCAGAAGTACAATCATCGGTATTCAAGAATGGGAAGCCTATTCGTTGGCAATTTCAAACGTAAGCCAATGAATACCGACGACGATTTGAGACGGCTTATTTGTTACATCCACAACAATCCTGTTGAAGCTAAGTTAGTTCCCTCTCCTGACAAATGGTTGTATTCATCCTATTTGGATTATTTCACTGAAAATTCCGCCCCCAAAATTCCCCTGGATGTACCCGAAATAATTCGTGTTTTCAACGACCTTGAGAATTTCAAAATCCTCCACACCCACCCTTGAAGGGTACCCGTCCATCTCAGAGAACATACCTGGTATGAATTTCAGAAGAAATCGGGACTCTTGAAGGGTGTTACCTCATCACCGAGATCATACCTGATAGGAGTTTAAGAAGAAATAAGGACCCTTCAAGAGTGTTCTTAGGTAAAGCGCAAACGTTTGAAATCTGATGGTTCAGATACTTTTTAATATTTTTGTAAAAATTTATCTATCAATTAGTTGCAAATGAAAATTTGTGTATTAAATTTGTATTGATATTTCCCGAATATCAAACAATCTTTATTAATCTCTGATTCTGTTGCATTACAGGCAGGGATTTTTATTTTAAGTACCTTCCTGTAAATAAAACTTACATCATGAAAAAACCAAAATTAAGTTTCTGGCAAATCTGGAATATGAGTTTCGGATTTTTCGGCATTCAATTCGGCTTCGGATTGCAAAACGCAAATGTCAGCCGCATCTTCGGATCTCTTGGTGCAGAACCCGACAGACTGGCTATCTTCTGGCTGGCAGCCCCTGTTACCGGACTTATCATGCAACCGATAATCGGTTACCTGAGCGATCATACCTGGAACCGCCTCGGACGACGCCGTCCCTATTTTCTTACCGGCGCCATCCTGGCTTCTCTGGCGCTGTTGATCATGCCGAATTCACCCGCATTGTGGTTTGCCGCAGGAATGCTCTGGATCATGGATGCATCCATTAATATATCAATGGAACCTTTCAGAGCTTTTGTCGGCGATATGCTTCCTGATGAACAGCGTACAATTGGATTCACAATGCAAAGCTTTTTCATTGGAATCGGTGCCTTCATAGCTTCATGGCTACCGTACGTTTTTGATAACTGGTTTCACATCCAAAACACATCGGAAACGGGACTTCCACCAACTGTAATCTATTCCTTTTACCTGGGTGGCATTGTATTTCTTGCCGCAGTTTTATGGACAGTTTTTACAACCAGGGAATACTCCCCTGAAGAATTGAAGAATTATGAAACTGAAACGGATATAGCCCGAAAAGAGCTCACTGAAACAGAACCGGTTATTAAATATTTGCGAAGGGGCATTATCTGGTCGGTAGTAGGTCTTTTACTGGCTTATCCCATTCAATATTTTAAACTTGAAAAAGAATTATACATACTTGCCGGCGGATTCCTGGTCTTTGGTTTGCTCCAGTTAATAACTGCCATGCTGATCAGAAAAGGAAGAAATCAATCAGGGCTTGTAAGTGTCATTACTGATCTTTACAGGATGCCAAAAACCATGACTCAACTTGCCATCGTGCAGTTTTTTACCTGGTTTGCCCTTTTTTCAATGTGGATTTATACCACACCGGCCATAACAAGCCACCTTTATCATACAACCGATACAACCTCGGAAATCTATAATAAAGGAGCAAACTGGGTCGGCGGAATGTTCGGCTGGTATAACCTTTTTGCTGCAATCCTTGGAATATTCCTGCTGCCACGACTTGCCAAATTAACCAGTCGCAAAACCACTCATATGATTGCCCTCTTTATGGGCGGAATTGGCCTGCTTTCACTTTATGTGATCACTGACCCTCAACAGATGGTGTATTCCATGATTGGTGTCGGTTTAGCCTGGGCCAGTATCCTGGCTATGCCTTATGCCATCCTTACGGGCGCCCTGCCTCAAAGCAAAATGGGAGTGTATATGGGCATATTTAATTTTTTTATTGTCATTCCGCAGATTTTAGCCGGAACCTTACTAGGATTCATGCTCAGGTACCTTTTTCATGGCGAGAGTATTTACGTGCTTATTACAGGAGGCTTCTCGATGATACTTGCAGGTTTGCTTGTCACTTTTGTCAAAGATGAAAAAAAATAAGATGGATATAAAAGCCTGTTTATTTGATCTTGATGGGGTACTCGTTGATACTGCCCGTTTTCATTACCTGGCATGGAAGAAACTTGCCGATAAGCTGGGTTTTGAGTTCACAGAACACGACAACGAACGATTAAAAGGAATCAGCCGGATGGATTCACTTGAAATACTTCTTGAGATCGGGAACATAAAATTATCAAATGAACAGAAGGCTTTCTATGCAAAGGAAAAGAATGAAGTATACCTGCAATACATAGAGCAGATGACACCGCAGGATGTGCTGACGGGTGTCAGGGATTTTCTTGAAGAAATAAAGAATCAGAAAATAAAAACCGGATTGGGATCTGCCAGCAAAAATGCGCAGCTTATTCTTAATAAAACAGACATTACCCGGTATTTTGATGTCATTGTCGATGGCAACCTGGTTAACAGGGCAAAACCGGATCCGGAGGTTTTTACACTGGGCGCCAGCATGCTGGATGTACCAAATGAACAATGCATTGTGTTTGAAGATGCTGTGGCAGGTATCAAAGCAGCACAAAATGCAGGAATGAAAAGCGTGGGGATAGGGTCGGCAGATCTATTGAAAAACGCAGATCTTGTTTTTCCCGGCTTCGAAGGTTTGCACTTGAAGGATTTAAATTTTCAATAGGGAATTGTCATGCTGAGCGTTCATACTGAGCAAAGCCGATTTATCGGGACAAGTTCCGCAAAGGTGACTGAGAAAACGATTGTGGAGGTCTTATGAAGAATTATTATAGAATTGATGAGTGGAGCATCATTGAAGAGGGCCTTGATCCTCTCCGCCAGGAAGATTCCGAGAGCATATTCAGTCTCGGAAACGGGCACATGGGACAAAGAGCCAATTTTGAAGAGAAATATTCAGGAAAAAGTTTACAAGGCACATACATTGCAGGGGTATATTATCCCGATAAAACCCGTGTAGGATGGTGGAAAAACGGCTATCCGGAGTATTTCGCCAAGGTGGCCAACGCACCTAACTGGATAGGTATCTCGGTTTTAGCAGATGATGAGGAACTGGACCTGAATCTGTGCCGTATTTCAGACTTTCGCAGGGAATTAAATATGAAACATGGCTACCTTGATCGATCCTTTAAGGCTGAACTGAAATCAGGCAAGAAACTTGAAGTTCATGCCCGGAGATTCCTGAGTATGCATGATGATGAAATAGGCTCTATCCGTTACAAAGTCAAGGCTTTGAATTTTACTGGAGAAATTACCCTTGTACCTTATCTTGATGGCAACATCATGAACCGTGATGCCAATTATGATGAGAAATTCTGGGATGTGTTTGATTCTGGTATCCATAACGGCCATGCCTTCCTCAGAGCAAGAACCCGGAAATCCGGATTTGAAGTATGCTATTCCATGCTTGCTAACCTCTTGATTAATGGTACCCGGGTTGAATCTGCTCCAGAGTCAATTGACAAACCCGGTTTTGTGGGATTCCGGTATAAAGCAACACTCGCTGCCGGAGGTGAATTGACACTGTTTAAATATGTTTCAGTGCTCGATTCACTGAACTATGAGCCTGGTAATATCGCAACCATGAGCCATCTGTCGGTTGACAAAGCAGTAAATAAGGGTTTTGATTTGCTCATGAACGAGCATATTTTGCTATGGGAAGAACACTGGATGCGAAGCGACATTATAATAGAAGGTGATCCCGCAGCCCAGCAAGCCATTCGGTTTACCATCTTCCATCTAAACCAGACATATACAGGCAAAGATGAAAAACTGAACATCGGCCCAAAAGGATTTACCGGCGAAAAATATGGCGGAAGTACTTACTGGGATACCGAAGCATTCCTAATTCCCTTTTATCTCAGTACCGAACCTCCGGATGTAGTCAGAAACTTATTGAAATACAGGTATAAACACCTGCAGAAAGCCATTGATAATGCCGCGAAGTTGGGATTCAGCCATGGAGCCGCACTATATCCCATGGTTACAATGAACGGAGAGGAATGTCATAATGAATGGGAAATAACTTTTGAAGAAATTCACAGGAATGGAGCCATTGCTTATGCTATTTACAATTACATTAACTACACGGGCGACAGAAAATATCTAGCCGAATATGGGCTTGAAGTACTAATTGCACTTTCAAGATTCTGGAAACAACGGGTCAACAAATCAGGTACCAGAGGAAAATACGTAATACTGGGTGTTACCGGACCGAACGAATATGAGAATAACGTGAATAACAACTGGTATACCAATAAAATGGCTGCCTGGACATTGAAATACACTATTGAATCGCTTGATTTTGTAAAAAACGAGTATCCTGACCGGTATAATGCCATCATCGATAAAACAAACCTGGTTCCGGATTCAGAAATTCCTGTCTGGCAGGATGTCATTCAGAATATGTTTTACCCGGTTCTCCAGGAAGAAGGCATTATTCTTCAGCAGGAGGGATACATGGATAAGGAACAACTTGTGGTTTCTGACCTGTTACCATCAGAACGGCCGATAAACCAGCACTGGTCGTGGGACCGGATCCTGAGGTCTGTATTTATCAAGCAAGCCGACGTACTTCAGGGAATGTTCTGTTTTGAGGATGAATTCACCACTGATGAGATCCGCAGGAATTATCTGTTTTATGAATCACGTACGGTTCATGAGTCATCGCTTTCTCCCTGTATTCATTCCATACTTGCCAACAGGATAGGTGATGTGGAAAGGGCATACGAATTATACCTGAGGACATCGCGCCTTGACCTCGACGACTATAATCGTGAGGTATGCGAAGGCCTGCACATAACAAGCATGGGAGGAACATGGATGTCAATAGTACTCGGATTCGGAGGAATGCGGGTGAGAGATGGTATACTATGCTTCACTCCTAACCTTCCGAAACAATGGAAAAAACTATCATTCAATATAAATTTCAGGGGCAGAATTCTGCATATATCCATCTCTGACAATGAAACCAGGGTGAGTTTGCTTAAAGGCGAACCCCTTAGGGTAAATCTTAACGGAAAAATGATTAACTGTTAACGAATCTGGTACAAATGAAAACAATCAGTGTTAAAATTGCCGTCCTTCTGGTACTTGGATTAATGACATTCGCTGCGTCAGCACAATATGAGTTAAGCCATGTTGAGCCCCCTTTGTGGTGGACCGGTATGAGGAATCCTGAGCTGATGCTTACCATACACGGCAAAAACATTTCTGATCTCACTCCCCGGATCCAATACAAGGGAATCAGCATTAAAACGGTAACCCGTTCAGAAAACCGGAACTTCCTGTTCCTGACCTTACATATTGACACAGTTGCACCGGCAGGAACAGTGAATATCACTTTTGTCAATGGTAAAAAAACAGTAATTACTTATCCTTATGAATTGAGAGGAAGAAAATCACAGGAAGGCCGTTCCGGTTATAGTTCCGCCGATGTTATTTATCTTCTTATGCCCGACAGGTTTGCCAATGGTGATACGACGAATGATTCGGTTGATAACCTTCATGAAAAACTGAACCGGAAAGATCTGATGGGCAGGCATGGCGGTGATATCAAGGGGATCATTGATCATCTTGATTACCTGCAGAACCTGGGCATAACGGCATTATGGACTACTCCCCTGCTAGAGGACAATCAGCCTGAAGTATCCTATCATACATATGCCATCACCGATTACTATAAAGTTGATGGCAGGTACGGCACTAACGGCGATTACGTTAAACTCGCCGATGAATGCCATAAGAGGGGAATCAAACTGATCATGGATATGGTTCCCAATCATTGTGGCAGCGCTCACTGGTGGATGAAGGATAAACCCATGAGTGACTGGTTCCATGAATTTCCTGAATTCACACGGTCAAATTACACGATTGCTACGTGGAATGATCCGCATGCTTCGCAATTTGATAAAATGATCAATGAAAAAGGGTGGTTTGATACAAGCATGCCCGATCTGAACCAGACTAATCCCTTCGTTCTCACGTATTTTAAGCAGTTTGCCATTTTCTGGATTGAGTATGCCGGTCTGGATGGATTGCGCGTAGATACGTATCCCTACAATGACAAATATAAAATTGCCGATTGGACCCAGGCGATAAGGTATGAATACCCCTGGATAAACATTGTGGGAGAGTGCTGGCAGCACAGGCCTGAAGAAATTGCTTACTGGCAAACGGGTTCAGCCACATTCGATGGCTACGATTCACAATTACCAACCGTTATGGATTTCCCTCTCCAGGATGCATTCATGTCCTGGAACCTTGGATCGCAGCGATTTTATGAAGTATATGTTTTGGATTACGTGTATGCCAATCCGAAAAACATTCTTGTTTTCCTGGATAATCATGACACCCAACGATTTTCACAACAGATAGGTTTTGATATAAACAAATACAAATTGTCGGTTGCCCATTTGCTAACCACGCGGGGAATTCCCCAGATATACTATGGCACTGAAATTTTGATGGGCGGAGAAAAGAGCAAGGGTGATGGTGATATCCGGCATGATTTTCCGGGCGGCTGGCCTGGCGATGAAAGAAACGCCTTTACTGAAAAAGGCCGGACACCCCAGGAGAGTGAAGCGTTCAACTTTACCAGGGCCCTTTTGAATTACCGGAAATTAAATCCTGTTTTATCGGAAGGTAAAATGATTCATTTTCTTCCCCGTGACAACGTCTATGTATATTTCCGCATGTATGCAGGGAAAACAGTAATGGTGGCGCTGAACTTTTCAAACAGTGAAAAGAAAACTGAGGTTTCCCGTTTCGATGAATGCCTGAAAGGCTCAAGGAAAGCAAAAGAGATCTTCACGGGTAAACCGGTTGATCTTAACCAGCTGAGTATTCCGGCCAATGAGCCCCTGATCCTTGAAATTCAATAATTTAAACCATTCCAGTTGTATTCTTTTTGATAAAATCCCAACAATTTTATTCTTTTTAATGAAAGAATGCTAAATTTGAGTAATGACCCTAACTATCCTGAAATACCATTTTTCAGATAGAATTGTTGCTCAAATTCGTCCAGATGCCTGAGATAGATCGATTTTTATGGTCCCGGGTGAAATCGGGGGATAAAGAAGCATTCGGAATTCTTTTTGAAAAATATTATGCTTTGCTTTGCCTGATTTCCAAAAGATATACCTGCAATATGGTCACATCAAAGGAAATCATCCAGGCTCTTTTTGTGAATTTGTGGGACAGAAAGAAGGAACTCGACATTTCAGGATCAGTAAAACATTACCTGTATCAGTGTGCGCGGTATAACAGCATTCGGTATCTGCAAAAAGAAAGGAAATCTATCCGGTTTGACTTCATGTCTGAAAATGCCGAACTCGACGCGGAATTCCACGATCATATTGAATATGCGGAATTACAGGAGAAAATTGTAAGGACAATTGATGCACTGCCAGAGCAGTGTCAAAAGGTATTTAAAATGAGTCGTTTCGAGCAGCTCAAACAGAGTGAGATAGCCGACAGGTTGGGAATAAGCATAAAAACGGTAGAAACCCACATTTCGAAAGCCCTTAGGCTGTTAGAGGAAAAACTCCAGGAGGATCTTATTTAATTCCTGAATTATTTTTGAAAAAAGTCATTACCAGCTAAGGGTAAAGTCGGGTTTTTTGTTCATAACGGCAGAACCCAGCATTAAATAAACATGATTTTTTTCAAAGGCCGGATTTCAGTTGAATCTCTTGTTCAGTACCTGAATGGCACAGTGGATGAATCACTGATAACTGAAATCGAAAAATGGATTAAAACCAGTCGTGAAAATTATGCCTTTTTCAACCGTCTGAAAGATATCTGGAAAAACCAGGAAGATCTTTCCTCATTGCTTGCCGACAACAGGTTGAGTGACTGGAAGAAAGTGGCAATTGCCTGTAAGGATGAAATACCTGCCCGGCATACTTCAAAAAATATGTTTGTTTCTCCATGGTGGCGGAGAATTGCAGCCGCCATACTGCTACTGGTGTTTTCCATGCTTGGTTATTTTGCCGGGATGGTGAAGCAATCAAACCCGGCCAGGCTGGCTACTTCAGGAATGCATGAAATTACCGTTCCTGAGGGAGTTAAATCGAAATTGAAATTATCTGACGGCACAATCTTATGGATCAATGCAGGCACCACAATCCGGTTCCCGAATTCTTTTATAGGAACTACACGGGATGTATGGCTGGATGGTGAAGCGTATTTTGAAGTCTCAAAGGATAAAGCACATCCTTTTTATGTGCATACAAGTGATGTGGATGTAAAAGTATATGGTACAAAGTTCAACCTTAAAGCTTACAATGAGGAGGATGTCTTTGAGGCCACCCTGATAGAAGGTCTTGTCAGCCTTGAAACCCGGAACATGCTGAATAAAGTTAAAGAAGAAGTATTTCTTGAACCTAATCACAAAGCTGTTTATCTGAAAAAGAACCCTAAAACGATAGCAACAGAGATCGTAAAAACGATTTCACAACCAATTAAACCAAGACAGATCCTCATCTCTAATCCGATAGCTGTAGAACCGGTTATTGCCTGGCGTGACGGCAGGCTCGAATTAAACGACGAAAAACTTGAGAATATCGCCGTCAAACTTGAAAGGCGTTATGGAGTGGTAATAAAGATGCAGGACGAAGATATGAAGGACTTGCGTTACACGGGGATTCTTAATAACATTTCAATTGAACAGGCATTGAAAGCCATCCAGTTGACGACCGATTTTGATTATGAGATCCATGATAACATAGTGATCATAAAAGACTCAGGAAAAAATAAAAGAAAATAATTAGTATTCACAAATCCCGGATTGCCTATGAAGATATAACCTGACAAGAAAAAAGAAACCGGAAAATGCTGGCACATTCTCCGGTAACAGCCAAGTTAATTCCGCAATGGTGACTGAACATCGGATTGCGGTAGTATTAACCATTAACCGTTTCAATATTATGAAAAAAAACAAACAAAATGATGCTATTTCCCTAAAAACTGGCATTAATAAACTACTATTAATCATGAAGCTAACCTTCTTTATGGTGATGGTAAATATCCTTGCAGCCACGGCAGCCGGATATTCACAAACAGCCAAAGTAAGTCTTGATCTTAAAAATGCCACCCTGAAAGAAGTATTGACTGAAATTGAAGCCCAAACCGACCTTTCATTTATTTACAAATCCGATTTGGTAGATGCCGAGCAGAAAGTTGATATTCAGACCTCGGACGCCTCAATTGAGCAGGTACTGGCATATCTGTTCACCGAACGAAACATAAGGTGTGAGATTCTTGATCAAAGCCTTATTGTTTTGTTGCCCAACACAAATTCCGCGCAGCAGATCAAAGTGACGGGTGTCGTAACCGACGGTACCACAAATGAGCCTTTGCCCGGTGTGAACATTTTAATTGAAGGGACCAGCCAGGGCGTGATAACCAGCGTGGATGGCACTTTCTCCATTGAAGTTCCGGCAAAGACCTCGGTACTTCTTTTCTCTTACATCGGATATCTCTCCGAAAAAATTGAAGTGGCTGAACAAACGGTCATTAATGTAAAACTGATGCCTGATGTAACCAATTTGCAGGAAGTTGTAGTGGTGGGTTACGGAACAACAAGGAAAGCCACTGCCACCGGAGCCGTTACATCAACTAAAGGGTCTGAGATTCAGAAATCACCTTCAACGAACATGACCAATAACCTGATTGGCCGTTTGCCTGGTGTAGTTTCAGTTACCCGAAGCGGTGAACCCGGTCAGGACAATTCAGTCCTGCGTGTCCGGGGTACTAATACAATCGGCAATAATGATCCTTTGATTGTTGTTGACGGAATTTCAGGCCGCAGTATGGCACGTCTTGATCCGAGTGATATTGAATCAATAACCGTTCTTAAAGATGCTTCTGCCGCAATTTACGGGGCTCAGGCAGCGAACGGTGTTATATTGATTACTACAAGGCGGGGTCAAATGGGAAAGCCTAAAATCACAATAACTGTAAATGGTGGATTCAACCGGCCAACCCGTATTCCTGAAATGGCTGATGCTGCTACCTATGCTGAAATGCTTAATGAAATCAAGTATTATGACAAACCTGAAGATGGCAGGTTTCAAAAATATACTCAGGAAGACTTAGACTTATTCAGAAATGGAAAGGATCCCTGGGGACATCCGAATACCGACTGGTTTGGTGAAGTATTTAAAAAGAATTCAAATCAGAATTATGAGAATGCTTCCATATCCGGTGGAAATGAAAACATGAAATACTTCCTGTCGTTGGGTTCCAGGTACCTTGATGGTATTTATAAACACAGTGCCACCAATAACAAACAATATGATTTCCGCACAAACATCGACGGAAAAGTTTCAAAGCATATTGATCTTGGATTTGACGTTTCAGGCAGACAGGAAAATTATAATTATCCCACCCGGTCAGCGGGTGATATTTTCAGAATGCTGCAAAGAGGCAAACCCAATATGGTTGGTTATTGGCCCAGCGGAGAACCGGGACCTGATATTGAATATGGTGATAATCCGGTTGTTACAACTACAAATGCTACTGGGTATGACAAAGATAAATACTATGTTCTTGAAAGCAATCTCAGGACTAATATCACTTTGCCATGGATAAAGGGTTTGACCATCACAGCCAATGCTGCCTTTGACAAAACCATTCGATTCCGGAAACGTTTCCAGACTCCATGGTATTTGTATACCTGGAATGGCAATCCCGATCATATTCTTGAACGAGGTAAGAGAGGTCTGGAAGCTCCTCAATTAACAGAAGAGGTTCGTGATCAATATACGATTACATGGAATGCCTATGCTACCTATGAAACAACCTTTAAGGATATACATACCCTTAAAGCTATGGTTGGGACAGAACGCCAGCAAGGACATGGCGATTATTTGTATGCATTCAGGAAGAATTTTATCTCGGCTGCAATAGATCAAATGTTCGCAGGAAATATTGATAAATATCTTTACAATGATGGTTATGCTGATCAGAATGCCCGTTTAAACTATTTCGGACGTGTGAATTATGATCTGATGCAGAGGTATATGCTTGAATTTGTCTGGAGATATGACGGATCCAATAAATTTGCCAGGGGTAAGCAATTTGGATTTTTCCCTGCATTTTCTTGGGGATGGCGTGTTTCAGAGGAAAGTTTTTGGAAAAACAACATCAGCTTCATCAATAACTTCAAATTACGTGGATCATGGGGTCAAACCGGAAATGACAGAATTAAGGAATACATGTATTTGTCTACTTATATATTAGGTTCCGAGTTTTATGATTTCAATGTAAACGAGCAAAATAAGTTATTATATGAAGAACGTGTTCCGAACCCTGATGTTATGTGGGAAGTGGCCACACAAACCAATATCGGATTTGAATCCCTCTTATTCAATAAACTGAGTTTTGAATTCGATTATTTCAGAAATATCCGGAAAAACATTCTTTGGAAAAGTCAAGCTTCAAACCTGGAAACATCAGGATTTACTCCCCCTGATTTGAATATTGGTAAAGTTTTAAACAGAGGAATTGACTTTATTATTGGATACAGAGATCGTATGGGTAGTTTTGATTATGACATCTCCATTAACGGAGGTTATTCTAAAAATGAAATTCAGTATTGGGATGAAGTCCCAGGAAGACCTGCATACCAGCAATCTACCGGACATCCTATACCTACTGATCCCAATAATTACGACAGTGATCTCTACTACCAGGCAATAGGAATATATGACACAGATGCTGAAGCACAAGCAGATCCGGCTCATTTTCCCAATGCTATGGGTGGCGATATTAAATTCAAGGATGTAAACAAAGACGGTGTGATTGATAAATTGGATATGGTGCGAAGCGATCACAATAATATGCCAAGGTTTATTGGCGGGGCCAGTATTAATTTGAGATACAAGCAGTTTGACGCATCAATTCTCATCCAGGGAGCAGCCGGGGCACAGCTTTATATATCTCCCGAATCAGGTGAAATCGGAAACTACCTGAAGGAATTTGCCGTTAACAGGTGGACTCCTGAAAATACTGGTGCAACCTATCCGCGTGCATGGAATCGTGATGAGGAATACTGGAGAAACCGTTCAAATACATTCTTCCTCAGAAAAACTGATTATATCCGGTTAAAGAATATCGAAATTGCCTATAACATTCCGGTCAAAATCAATCAAAAACTTGGTATTGACGGGCTAAGGATCTATGTAAACGGTATGAATCTCATGACTCTCGATAAACTGAAAGTTTATGATCCCGAGCTTGATAACAGTGCCGGAACGGCTTATCCACTGCAGAAAATCGTTAATGCAGGCGTAACTTTAACCTTCTAAATTTCAGAGATATGAGAAAGATATTATATATTGGAATGTTATTTACAGCAATAGCATTAACCTATACATGCGAAAATCCGCAGGATTTCCTGGACAAAAAGCCCTTGGGAGCTTATTCTGAAGTTGATGTTTGGCAAGATCTTAACCTGATTGAGCCTTTTGTTAATGGCATTTATAAGAATGCTATCGGACGGCCTTTTGCCATTGAGCGACTTTCTGATTTTGTTGATGAATCCCATTTTACTCCGGACTGGGGTGTGACCAACTTCAATAAATCACTCATGACACAAGACAACCTGGAAGGATGGTCAGTAGATTGGGCAACCCCTCAGACCTATCAAACGCTTCGCTGGGGTCCTATCTGGAAAAATGTAAGAGCATCCAATCTTTTCTTTATGAAAATAAATGAAGCTGTTGTTATAGATGAAAAAGACCAGGAATTAAAGGATCGAATGATAGGTGAAGTTTACTTTCTTAGGGGGCTGATTTATCATAAACTGGTTTGTCTTTTCGGTGGTGTACCAATCATCACAAAGGTTTATACACTTAAAGATGACAAACAGGTAGCAAGAAATACCTATGCAGAATGTATTGATTTCATTGTAGGACAGCTTGATTCAGCGGCCATGTATCTTCCTGAAGAATATTCCGGTTCTGATCTTGGACGGGTAACCAAAGGAGCTGCATTGGCTTTGAAATCGAGAGTACTATTATACGCTGCCAGTGATTTACATCATAACATGGCCACCTATGCACCGGGTTATGCACATCCCGAATTACTGGGATATACAACCGGTGATCAGACTGCCCGCTGGCAGGCTGCCCGGGATGCGGCCCAGGATGTAATGGATATGGGTATTTATGATCTGTTTAAAAAGGATCCTGCTTCCTCCGATTCTATTGCACAAAATTTCGTCGATTATTTTACTACCAAAGGATTCACTGAAGAGGATATCTTGTTGCAGTTCTTTTCAACCAAGTCAACAAATGAAGGCTGGGCAAATTATAATCCTGCATTATATTGTGGTCCTAATGGTTATCATAACTGGGGAAACAACTGTCCTTTAGGAGACCTGGTTGATGATTACGAAATGAGGGACGGGTCGAAGTTTGACTGGAGTATTCCGGCTGAGAAGGCACATCCTTATAACAATCGTGATCAAAGGTTCTATGCAACCATATTATATGAGGGTGTTCAGTGGAGAACCCGTCCATCAGACGCTTTGGCTATGGACCCATTCAGTAAAATCCAGGTCGGCGCTGTTTGGGATCTTGCTGGTACCAACAGGCTAAAAGCCGGTTTGGACACCCGCCAGGGACCTATTGAAGACTGGAACGGAGGATATACAGGATATTACGTACGAAAATTTGTTGATCCTACTCTTGATCCGCAGTATGTTGCACAAGAGGTACCTTTCCGCCATATCCGCTATGCAGAAATTCTGTTAAATTATGCTGAAGCCTGCATAGAATTGGAAGACTATACCCCTGCAATAGACGCTATCAACCAGATTCGTCATCGTGCCGGCCAGCCCGATCTTGATGCCGGATTGACAGGTGAGGCACTGATGGAAAAGTATAGGAATGAGCGGAGAATAGAGCTTGCTTATGAAGATCACCGCTTCTGGGATGTAAGAAGATGGTTAATCGGACCCCAGGCCTATCACCAGACTCATGCTGTATCCGTTAAATATTTTACCGAAACAACCAATGATGACAGTGATTGGACCAGATTTTTTATACCTCCCGAAAATTATCAGGGTACCAGAAAGCCTGATTCATACAGACAAGTTGACGGTAAAACATGGGGTACTCCTGTTTATGAAAGTATCACAAGCCCTGCTGGCGACCAGCGTACATGGGACGATAAATGCTATTTCTTCCCGATCATGAGGGATGAAATGGGCAGAAACTCGCTATTGATTCAGAATCCGGGCTATTAATACCTATTAAACCCTCATCTAATTCAGGAAGCAATTCTGGTTTCAGAATTGCTTCCTTATTTATGACAATTTACTAGTTTCGTAGTAAGGAAATAAACTATAAGTATGAAACTCATCATGAAACAGCTGATTGCTTTTGTATGCCTTGTCCTGGTATGCTTTACGGGTAATTCCCAGGTGATAGGACCTGAACTTGAAGATCCTGAAATTACCGGTGTGAATAACCTTCCTCCGCATGTGTGGGCAATCCCGTTTCCCGACATAAAGAGCTTTTCTAACCAGAAACCTCTTGAATCACCCTGGTGTAAAGTGCTCAACGGAAACTGGAAATTCTTCTGGTCGCGGAATCCGCTTGAAAGGCCTGTCGATTTTTATAAACAGGACTATAACGTTTCATCATGGAAGGAAATTCCCGTACCTTCCGACTGGCAGATGTATGGGTATGATTATCCGATCTACACCAACATTCAGTATCCGTTCCATGCTGATCCGCCAATGAACGTAAAAGATCTGAATAAGCCTGAAATGCGCGATCTGCAGGCAAACGAAAATCCCTCCAAAGCTAATCCCCCCTATATTCCCAAGGAATTTAACCCGGTGGGTTCATACAAATATACCTTCACCGTTCCATCCGATTGGAAAGGAAAACGGATTGTGCTTCATTTTGACGGTGTAAATTCCGCTGCATATTATTGGCTCAACGGGGTGAAGCTAGGATACAGCGAAGATGCCAAAACCCCTGTTGAATTTGATATTACCGATAAACTGACCGCCGGCGACAATACCCTGGCGGTTGAAGTTTACCGCTGGAGCGACGGTTCATACC
Organism: Bacteroidales bacterium; assembly: GCA_035299085.1. Classification (NCBI taxonomy): domain Bacteria; kingdom Pseudomonadati; phylum Bacteroidota; class Bacteroidia; order Bacteroidales; species Bacteroidales bacterium. The sequence goes on from DATGXG010000013.1 coordinate 270,100, forward strand.
TTGAAGACCAGGACTTTTTCCGTTTAAGCGGAATTGAAAGAGACGTGTTTATTTATGCGACACCAAAGGTGCATATTTATGACTATTTTGTGCAGACTGACCTGGTTAACAATTATACCGATGCCGACCTTTCAGTTGCCGTAGATCTTAATAATTACCTGCCGAACCTGGCAGCAGGCAGTTATACACTCGATATGCGCCTTGATGATAAAAACGGCAAAGAAGTAGTAGCTTCAAGTCAGAAGGTTACTATTAGCGGAAAGGCGTCCACAACGGTTACATTTAAAGAAAACATTAAAAATCCTCTGAAATGGACTGCCGAAACGCCTGACCTGTATCAGCTCACCCTTATTCTGAAAGGCGGTAAAGAAACCGAGGTTATCGGTTCAAAAATCGGGTTCCGTGAAGTTGAAATTCTGAACGGCCGTTTATGCATTAACGGAAAGCCCATTTATCTGAAAGGAGTAAACCGGCACGAACATGATGAAAAAACGGGCCATGTGATTTCTGAAGAAGGAATGCTTAAAGACATTGAATTACTGAGGCAGTTCAATGTAAATGCGGTCCGTACCTGCCATTATCCGAATTCTCCGCGTTGGTATGAACTCTGTGATCAATATGGAATTTACCTGATCGATGAAGCTAATATTGAATCACACGGGATGGGATATGAATCGTCAAAGACCCTCGGAAATAACCCGAAATGGCTGAAAGCCCATATGGACAGAACAATCAGGATGGTAAAACGAGATAAAAACCATGCCTCAATCATCATCTGGTCGCTTGGAAATGAGGCCGGAAATGGCAGTAATTTCTATGCCACATACGACTGGATCAAGCAGTTTGACAAGACCCGGCCGGTGCAGTATGAAAGAGCTGAACTCGACAGGAATACAGACATCTTCTGCCCGATGTATATGAAGGCTTCTGAAATGGAAGCCTATGCAAGAAAGTATACCGACAGACCCCTTATACAGTGTGAATATGCCCATTCAATGGGAAACAGCACCGGAGATTTCCAGGATTATTGGAATGTTATTGAAAAATACCCGATGCTTCAGGGCGGATTTATATGGGACTGGGTTGACCAGGGAATTGCACAGTACGATAAAAATGGTAATAAATACTGGGCATACGGTGGAGATTTCGGACCCAAGAATGTTCCGAGCGACAATAATTTCTGTGATAATGGTGTAATTTCAGCCGACAGGCGGCCGCATCCCGGTCTCTACGAGGTAAAGAAAGTGTATCAGAATATCAAATTCAGGGCAATTGATCTGAATGCAGGTCAGTTTGAAATCCGGAACGGTTATATTTTCACGAATTTGAGCAATTATGATTTCACTTACAGGATTGAAGAAAACGGAGTGCCTGTAAAAAGCGGTGCCATAAACCTGCAATCCGTGTTTCCGGGTGAAAAACAGGTTGTGAACATTCCTTACGACTTTGACTTAAAAAATGGCTGTGAGTACTTCCTTGTGATCCAGGCTGTACAAAAAACAGCGACCAATATGATACCAGCCGGCTATATTGTTGCTTATGAGCAATTCAAACTGCCATTCAATACGGTTACACCTGATATACGCACACCGGAAGGAAATATTGAATTAGCAAGCACAGCAAGCGGAATAACTCTTAAAGGAGCCGGTTTTTCGGTTACTTTTGACAGCCTGGGCTGGCTTTCAGGCTATATACTCAATGGCAAACAACTAATCCAGGCACCTCTGAAACCGAATTTCTGGCGCGCACCCATTGATAACGATTACGGAAATAACATGCCTGTGAGACTGAAAGTATGGAAGACAGCAGCTGAAAAAGTAAAAGTTGTTTATATCCGGTCCTCCATGATTACTCCATCTATTGCAGAAGTGCATGCATTATATGAGTTTCCCTCTGTGAAAGGTACCTGGGAAGCTAAATACAGGATCTTCAGCGACGGAAGAATTGAGGTATCACAATATTTCAACACTCCTGACCGCGGATTGCCGGAGATCCCCAGGATCGGGATGCGGATGAGGCTGAATAGCGATTATCAGAACATGCAATATTTCGGAAGAGGCCCGTGGGAAAATTACACTGACAGGAATACAGCTGCCCTGGTTTCAAAATACAGCGGGAAAGTAAGCGACCAGTTCTTCCTTTATGTTCGTCCGCAGGAAAACAATTATCATACGGATGTAAGATGGTTTTCATTGACCAACGATGCGGGTACCGGCCTTGTCATATCGGGTAAGCCTGTATTCTGCACGTCTGCGCTTAATAATCCGATTGAAGATTATGATGATTTGGATCAGAAAGATCAAAGGCACATTACCGACATTGTTCCCCGCGATTTTATTGAATGGTGCATCGATTACAGGCAGATGGGTGTTGGCGGTGACGACAGCTGGGGTGCAAGGCCTTTACCCAAGTATATGCTTTACCCAGGGGAATACAGTTATGAATTCACTATTTCCCCGGTTCAATAGCCGGTTAAGATAATAAAATCCCGGATCCGACCTCCGGGATTTTATTTTTGGGCTATTCATGAACATGTGTCGTCGTTTAACCCGAAATATTCGACAAATACCCGAATAAGCCGTTGTTTATTTCCCTAAATTGCTGCTTAATACATTAACCCTTAACATCACATTTTATATGAGATCAATTCAATATAAACTGGTATACATTCTGGCACTGGCCGGAATTATGCTTTCGGGCCTGAATGCACAGCAGAACCGTCCTGCAGCTCCGTCAAGGCCATCATTCAGAATGGGCCCCGTTATTATTTCGCCTGAAATTTTACCTGATAACAAAGTTACCTTCAGGTTGCTTGCCCCAAAAGCCAATGAAGTAACAGTGACCGGTGAATGGATGCAGGGTTTTAATGCCGGTGTACCGATGGTAAAAAATGATACCGGTTTATGGACTCTTACAGTAGGTCCTCTTAATCCTGAGCTTTATGCTTATAATTTTGTCGTAGACGGTGTAACTGCAGCTGATCCCAATAATGTCCAATTGCGGCGTGACGGATCGCGCTACCAGAATTTTTTCATTATTCCCGGAAAAGAATCGGATCTTTATTTTCAGAAAGAAAATGTAAGGCATGGAAATGTAGAAAAAGTATGGTATAAATCGGATGTATTAGGTATTAGCCGAAGGCTCTATGTATACACTCCGGCGGGATACAGCCAGAGTATGCAAAAATACCCTGTATTCTATCTGCTTCACGGGGCAGGCGGTGATGAAGATGCTTGGACGAACATGGGCCGTGCAGCACAGATCATGGATAACCTGATTGCACAAGGCAAAGCACAACCTATGATTGTTGTAATGACTAATGGAAACGCCAACCAGGCAGGAGCACAGAATGAAGTTCCCCAGAACAATGCACAAAGGCAGTTTTCAATGGCCGACTACCAGAAATATGCCGGAAAATTTGAAGAAAGCCTTGTGAAGGATGTGATTCCCTTTATTCAGGATAATTATAGAACGTATACCGACAAAAATCACCGTGCCATTGCCGGTCTTTCAATGGGCGGAATGCATACACAGACAATCACCCTGAATAACCCGGGCATGTTTGATTATATAGGAGTATTCAGTATGGGTCTTATGAATTTTGGAAATGCACAGGACCCGGAACAGTTAGCGAAAGAAAGAGATGAAAAAATCGAAGCGCTTAAGAAAAGCGATCCGAAAGTATACTGGATAGGATGCGGCAAGGAAGACTTTCTGTTCAACAGTGTTATTGACCTGAGAAACACTCTTGATAAACATAATTTTAAATATACTTACAGGGAGAGTACCGGAGGCCATACATGGGCCAACTGGAGGATTTATCTTTCGGAATTTGCACCCCTGTTGTTTAAATCAGATTATGAGTATAAGATAAAATCTGATTGGGCTAATTTCAGTCAGTTTGCTGAAGAAAACCAGAAACTCGGACCACCGGCAAAAGGTGAAAAGCGGGTTGTATTTATGGGCAATTCGATTACAATAGGATGGATTGGTGCATGTCCGGAATTCTTTGCAGGAAAATCCTATATTGACCGTGGAATCAGCGGACAGACAACACCGCAGATGCTTATCCGGTTCAGGCCCGATGTGATTAACCTGAAACCCGCTGCAGTTGTCATTCTTGCAGGTATCAATGATATCGCCGGCAACACTGGTCCGAGCACTCTCGAAATGATAGAAGATAACCTGGCAGGCATGACCGAAATGGCAAAAGCCAATGGCATAAAGGTGATTCTTTGCTCTGTGTTGCCCGCGTATGATTTTCCGTGGCGGCCGGGTATGGAACCCGCCGATAAGGTAGTTCAGCTCAACAATTGGATCAAATCATATGCCGCTGCCAACAACTGCATTTATGTCGACTATTACTCTAAAATGGTTGATGAGCGTAAAGGTCTTAAAGCAGAATACACCTATGACGGTGTTCACCCCAATAAGGCCGGTTACCAGGTAATGCAGCCTATTGTAGAAGAAGCTATCAAAAAAGCTCTTAAATAGTTTCAGCATATGAATAAATCCGCGATCTTGTTTGTATTGCTGGTCATCAGTGTTGGCGGATTAAAGGCGCAGGCTCCTCTCCCGCTCTACCCGGTGCCTTCCGCAGAACAACTGGCATGGCATGAAATGGAAATGAATGCTTTCATTCATTTCACTATCAATACCTTTACTGACCTCGAATGGGGAATGGGAAGCGAACCGGAAAGCTTATTCAATCCGGTTCAGGCCAATCCGGATCAATGGGTCCGGGCCCTTAGAGAGGCTGGTTTTAAAGGTGTGATCCTTACCTGCAAGCACCATGACGGGTTCTGCCTTTGGCCAAGCAAATATACCGAACATGACATCGCGAACAGTCCCTTTAAAAACGGCAAAGGAGATCTTGTTAAAGAAGTGTCCGATGCATGTAAAAAATATGGTTTGAAATTCGGCGTTTATCTATCCCCGTGGGACAGAAACCAGGTTACCTATGGAAAACCCGAATATATAACCTATTACAGAAACCAATTGACTGAGTTATTCACGCAATACGGGCCTGTATTTGAGATGTGGTTTGACGGGGCCAACGGGGGCACCGGTTATTATGGGGGCGCAAATGAACGCCGCACTATTGATGGTAAAACATATTATGACTGGCCTAACACCCTGCAAATGATCCGGAAAATGGAACCGGGGGTGATTTTCTTCAGTGATGCAGGACCGGGAGTGCGTTGGGTAGGCAATGAAAGCGGAATCGCCGGCGAGACCAACTGGTGCACTATAACTTCCGATACATTATATGCCGGTAAACCGGGTATTGAGAAATTACTTAATGAAGGTTCACCTCATGGCAAACAATGGATCCCTGCAGAGACCGACGTATCTATCCGGCCGGGCTGGTTCTGGCACGAAAAGGAGAACGACAAAGTTAAAAGCGCTGAGGAACTGTTTAATATTTACCTCACTTCGGTCGGGCGCGGTTCAACACTGCTGTTGAATGTACCGCCTGACCGGCGGGGACTGATTCATGAAATCGATGTGGAATCACTTCGGAATTTCAGGTTATTGCTTGACAGTGTTTTCAGGAATAATCTGGCTTTGAATGTCCCTGTTAAAGCCAGTTCATACAGGAACAACACCGATGAGTTTTCACCCGGTAAGATTGCTGACGGAAATAAAGACTCGTACTGGACAACAAACGATAATGTAACTAAAGGGTCAATCGAAATGGATCTGGATGGCAATAAGAAAATCAGTTATATTGTGCTTCAGGAATATATAAAACTTGGACAGCGAGTCAGTGAATTTTCTCTTGAAGCGTTTAACGGGTCAGAATGGATGCCTTTATACACAGGAACCACCATCGGGTATAAACGAATTATAAAGATTGACCCTGTTCCTGCATCCAAAATCAGGGTAAATATTCTTAAATCAAAGGCTTGCCCGGTTATTTCGAATGTGGAAGTATACTGAGAAATTTACGATTTACGATTTACGATTTACGATTTACGATTTGAGGCTACATGCATGCTTTCCAATCGTAAATCGTATATCTTCCAATCGTAAATACTAATTGAGTTTCTTCAGTGCCTCATTAATATTCTTTTCAATCCTTGCGTCTACATTGCTTATATCGGATCGCTGGAATTTTTCTCCGATAATGTTTTCATATAATTCAATGTAGCGTTCACTAACCTGGTTTACAAAATCTTCTGTCATTTCAGGCACTGTCTGTCCCTCTTTTCCCTGGAAGTTGTTTTCTATAAGCCACTGGCGAACGAATTCCTTTGACAGCTGTTTCTGTGCTTCGCCTTTCTTTAATCTTTCCTCATAACCATCGGCATAAAAATAACGGGATGAATCAGGAGTGTTGATTTCATCGATAAGGTATATTTTTCCATCTTTTTTACCGAATTCGTATTTAGTATCCACCAGGATTAATCCTTTGGAAAGAGCAATTTCGCTCCCTCTCTGAAATAATTTGCGGGTATAATCCTCCAGCAATTCGTAGTCACTTTTGTTGACAAGTCCCGATCTTATAATCTCTTCACGGGATATATCAAGATCATGACCTTCATCTGCCTTTGTTGTAGGCGTGATTATGGGTTGGGGAAACTTCTGGTTTTCAGCCATACCTTCGGGCATAGGTACGCCGCTCAGGCTTCTTTTGCCTGATTTGTATTCGCGCCATGCATGACCTGTAAGATATCCCCTGATAACCATTTCAACTTTGAAGGGAGTGGCAAAATGACCGATTGTAACCATGGGATCAGGACTGTCGATTTTCCAGTTCGGCACAATGTCGGCTGTAGCATCAAGGAAACGGGAGGCAATCTGGTTCAGAACCTGGCCTTTGTAGGGTATACCTTTAGGCAATACCACATCAAATGCCGAAATCCTGTCGGTTACAACCATAACCAGGTATTTACCCTGGATGTTATACACATCTCTTACTTTTCCAACATAGATCCCTTTTTGTCCGGGGAAACTGAAATTCGTCCTGGTAAGTGCTTTGCTCATGGTCTCTTTTTTATTGTTTAAGTTCCTTAATACAAATTTATTAAATTACTCTATTTGTTTCAAACAACAATATGAAACAAACTGAAACACTATGAAACAATATGAAACTACTTCAGGTTCTCATACGCGTTCACAATGTGGCGAACGAGGCGGTGGCGGATGATGTCACCTTTGTCAAATTCGATGATGGATATTCCTTTTATGTCTTTTAACAGACCAAGCGCTTTAAGCAGTCCCGAATGCTGCCTTTCAGGAAGGTCGATTTGTGTTATATCACCGGTTACAATGAATTTGGCATTTTTCCCCATACGGGTAAGAAACATTTTAAGCTGATTCACGGTTGTGTTCTGACCTTCGTCGAGTATTACAAAAGCATCCCCCAGTGTCCGGCCTCTCATATAAGCAAGAGGCGCAATTTCGATGATACCTTCCTCCATGTACCCTTCAAGTTTTTTAGGCGGAATCATATCATGCAGGGCATCATACAATGGCAACAAATACGGATCAAGCTTCTGTTTCAGATCACCGGGAAGAAAACCGAGTTTTTCACCGGCTTCGACTGCAGGCCTTGTCAATACAATACGTTTCACCTCCCTGTTACGAAGTGCTCTCACAGCCAGGGCAATTGCCGTATAGGTTTTACCCGATCCGGCGGGACCAATAGCAAAAATCAGGTCGTTCGAAGGATATTCTTCAACAAGCCGTTTTTGATTCGCTGAGCGAGCCTTAATAACCCGGCCATCATTTCCGAATATTAAAACATCCTGGTCATTTTCATTGAAATGGCGGAGTGAATCATCTTCCTGCATGATGATTTTTTCTACTTCATCTTCTGAAAGGCGGTTCCTCTGCTGAACATAATCCAGTAACTTGTCCACGTCGGTTTCAAACCGGCTGATCTCATCGGGATCGCCAAGCACTTTCAGTTCATAATCGCGGCCTATTACTTTTAGTTTGGGAAAGAATGATTTCAGCTTATCCAGGTTGCGGTTACCCGTGCCATAAAACGTTTGTGGATCAACCCCTTCCAAATATACAACCTTTTCGATCATTTAATTTGTTTAATATTTATACATTTGAAACATACAAAATAGTAGTATTTTTATCACAAAACCCAATTCAAATAACAAAAAAACAAGCAATCCGGATAAATGTCAATCATTACCATAACAAGTGACTGGAATTCCGATGATTTTTATACAGCGGCATTGAAAGGCAGAATTTTAAGTCTTTATGCGGATGCCCGTATTATTGACATTTCAAACCAGGTTCCGGCTTTTAACGTTGCTATCGCTGCGTTTCAACTAAAACACAGCTACAGGCATTTTCCCGCAGGAACAGTTCATATTATTGCTGTTAACAGTGAAAATATCGAACGCCCTGCTGTGGCTGTCAAAGCCAATGATCATTTTTTCGTAGGAAATGACAATGGCATCTTCGGGCTACTGCTTGAAGATGAACCTGAGGAAGTGGTTTCACTTGAGGTTTCAGGCATCAGTTCATTTCCCGAATTGGCAGTTTTTGCTGACGCCGCCTCTAAAATTGCTTCGTCTGGATCGTTGAAGAACGCGGGTAAACCTTACAAAGCGCTTTATAAACAGGTGCCCATGCTGCCTGCCATTGAAGAATCGGTTATTAATGGAAGTGTTATTTATATTGATTCCTATAAAAATGCAATAACCAATATCAGTCTTGAATTGTTTGAACGGATCGGGAAAGGCAGACAGTTTGAAATTTATGTGCAGAGCAATCATTACAAAATCAACCGGATCAATAAAAAATACGGCGAATCAACACTCGGAGAAATGCTGGCTTTATTCAATTCGATTGACCTGCTCGAAATTGCAATTAACAGGGGGAACGCGGCTGATCTGTTAAACCTCAGTCTGAATTCACCGGTGCGAATTAAATTTAAATAACAAGTTGATGCACGATAGAAAAGAACAATTAAAGTCGTTTGAGCGGTTGCTTGATATTATGGATGAATTGCGGGTAAAATGCCCGTGGGACAGGGAACAGACTTTTGAAAGCATCAGGAATAACACAATTGAGGAAACGTATGAGCTTGCCGACGCCATATTAAAGAACGATATGACTCATATCAAGAAAGAGCTGGGCGACCTTTTGCTTCATATTGTTTTCTACTCAAAAATGGGCTCTGAAACCGGTTCTTTTGATATAAAGGACGTAGCGGATGCCATTTCTGACAAGCTGATTTTCCGTCATCCTCATGTTTTCGGTGATACCGATGTCAAAAATAATCCGGAGATTGTCAAGAAGAACTGGGAGGAGTTAAAAATGCGCGAAGGGAATCATTCGGTACTTGGAGGGGTTCCTGATTCGTTACCTGCTCTCATTAAGGCAAACCGTATACAGGAGAAAGCCCGTGGAGTCGGATTCGACTGGGACCGTCCCGAACAGGTATGGGATAAGGTTGAAGAAGAGATGGAAGAACTGAAGACCGAGATCCAACGGATGGATAAAGAAAAAATGACACAGGAATTCGGTGATTTGCTGTTTTCGGTTGTCAACGCGGCACGACTTTATCATATAGATCCGGAAACCGCTCTTGAACTTACAAACCGGAAGTTCATCCACCGGTTTAACTACCTTGAATCCAAAACGCTGAAACAGGGCCGTAAACTTAAAGATATGACGCTGGACGAGATGAATGCGATTTGGGAGGAAGCGAAGAAAGCAGGGAGTAAGGAGTAGGGAGTAAGGAGAGATGCTGGATGCTGGATGCCTGCGGTCCCATAAGTCCTATAGGTCCCATAGGTCCCAAAATGAATATTGAACAAGGAACACCAATTTAAGATTTAACAAGATCTATCAGACTAACAGACTAACAGACTAACAGACTAACATGCTATACGACCTCGGAACGCTCAGAAAAATGTCAGACAACGATGAATTTTTCATCATTGATATGTTACAGACATTTAAACGAACCACACCTCCTGTCCTTGAAAGGATGCAGCAATATATGGCAGAAAATAAGACGGAAGCCGTGGGGCGCGAAGCCCATAAAATGATCCCGGGTGTTTCTTTCCTGGGAGCTGTTCAACTTAAAGAAGTGCTTGTAAAAATTGAGGAATCGGCAAAGGCCGGTACAAATCAAGAAAACATGCCTGCCTGGGTTGATGAAGCCATTTCACAAAGTAATGAGTTGATCCGTTGTTTTGAGAATGATTTTCCCGGTAAAGTGTAATGAATATGCCTGATCTTAAAATAATAGTTGTTCAACCCGATATTCTTTGGAAGAATATCCCGGGTAACCAAAAAAAAATCAGTGAAATGCTTGACACAGCTGACACTGATGCCGATCTTATTGTACTTCCTGAAATGTTCCAGACCGGGTTTTGCACACAACCGGCCGATGTTGCTGAACCTATGGACGGAAGTACCGTACGCTGGATGAAAAGAACTGCAGAAGCACGCAATTGTGCTATCGCCGGAAGCCTTGTAATTAAAGAAGGCCGCAGGTTTTACAATCGCCTTGTATATATTGACCAGTATGAGAATATGTCGTGGTACGATAAAAGGCATTTGTTCACCATTGAAGGCGAGGAGTCTAAATATACACCCGGTTTGCGGCATTTGGTTGTACCGTTAAAAGGATGGCATATAAGCTTTTTAATATGTTATGACCTCAGATTCCCGGTCTGGGCCAGAAACGCGGAAAATTACGATGTACTTGTTTACTCAGCGAGCTGGCCTGAAAGTCGTGATGATGTCTGGTCCACTTTGTTAAGAGCCCGTGCCATGGAAAACCAGTCGTATGTGATTGGCGTCAACCGGACAGGTACTGACGGCAATAAATTAAACTATGTGGGCAATTCAATTGTAGTTGATCCGAAAGGGAGGGTTATGGCCGGAATGAAGGATTCCCATGAAGGGTTACTATCCGTAACCCTTTCAAAGGAACCATTGGATAAATTTCGTAAGGAGTTTCCGGCGTGGAAGGACGCCGATGACTTTGAATTAAAGATCTAGTTGCAGCCGCTGCCACAGGAGTCACAACCGTCACCGCAGCTGCATCCGCCGTGAACATGACCATGTGACATTTCTTCTTCTGATGCCTGCCTTATTTCGGTAATTTCACCCTTAAAATTCAAATTATTTCCTGCAAGGGGATGGTTAAAATCCATTGTAACAGAATCAATATCGACATTCTTAACAACGCCGGTAAGTCTGTGGCCTTCGCTATCCTGCATAGGAATTTTACTTCCTATTTTAACAAGATTATAATCAACCTTCCCGTCAATTTCAAATGCCTGGAGAGGAACCTGGATCACAGAATTATCGTCATAATTGCCATAGGCATCCTCACTTGAAAGATTAAAATCGAATGTATCGCCAACTTTCAGGCCGGAAAGATTATCTTCAAACCGTGGAAGCAAGGATCCGCTTCCATAAATAAAAGTGAGAGGCGAATTGCGATCTACAGCTTCTACAACGTCAGCGTTTCCGTTAACACGCAATTCATAAGTAAGAGAAACCACTTTATTCTGAGATACTATCATATGATTATATTAAATTTGATTTTCATTATTACCGGGCAAAGAAAATAAAATTAAGTCAGAATAACACAGCTTTAATATTTAAGTTTATTCTAAATAATTAACCCTATAACATTTATTTAGTTTAGATTGTTTACGAACAACTAATAAAGCAGGAAATATTCGCCCCCAAAAATCGTTATAATTCTACTTAAAACATTTAAAACCAGTCGTCATGAAAACTAAAAGTGCACTGATTGTTACTTTAATTTTTATATTAGCTGCAAGTGCTTCAGCTCAGATAAAACTTGGGATCAGGGGCGGGCTAAACGCTTCAAGACTGAAAAGCAGCACCGAGTTCCTGACCCCGGATCCAACGCCCTTAAATAATTATAAAATTACAGTACCCAATTACATGATGATCGGTTATCATGTAGGATTGATCGGTCAGATCCAGCTTTTTAATTTTTTTATTCAGCCTGAAGCATTGTATACCGTAACCCGTAATGATATTAATGTATATGATCTTAATTCGGCTACACCTGATAATGCGGATAATATCACTCAACGTCTTAACCGGATTGACGTTCCTATCCTCGTTGGATTTAAACTGAAAGATTTTAAAATGGAGATCGGGCCTGTGGTTACTTTCCTGGTAAGTGATGATTCTGACCTGCAGCAAATCACGCAGTATGATCTTAAGCTAAACAAAGCTTCAGCGGGTTTTCAGGCAGGCATTGGATTAGACTTCCGGCATTTATGCCTTGACCTGAAATACGAGGGAAGTTTGAGCAAATTATCCGATGGCATCAATATCGGTAATAATGAAAGGATAGGCTTCGATTCAAGGATCAGCCAGGTAATATTGAGCGCAGGTATTTATTTTTAATCCATAGTGATTAACTTCGCCAAATGTGTTATACAGTAAAAATAGACTTAACCCGCGAGGAACTGGAAAGAAGATTCGGCGCCAGGATGAAGAATCCGGATGAATACAGGCGCGGGCAGAAAATTCATGCATTTTCATTGCCCGCGTTGCCTGTCATCTGCAATGACAATCCTGAAGAAATAAGGCTTTATACATGGGGACTTATACCCGGATGGGTGAAAGACAGTGGAAAGGCGCGTGATATCCGGATGAAGACATTCAATGCCCGTTGTGAAAGTCTTGCTGAAAAGGCATCGTTCAGGCAGGCTTATAAGCAGAAACGCTGTCTTGTGCTTGTTAACGGGTTTTATGAATGGCAGACTCAGGATAGAGCAAAGATTCCCTACTATATAGGCGTTAATAATGAAGAAGGCATTGCCCTGGCGGGTTTGTATGATCAGTGGCTGGATACCTCCACAGGCGAAATCATAAATACTTTTACGATAGTGACCACTAAAGCGAATCCCATGCTTGAAGTGATCCACAATCTCAAAAAAAGAATGCCTGTTATTCTTACCGAAGAAAATCGGGCCCGGTGGCTTGATACTAAAACGGATCCTTCTATTTGCGGTCTGTTTGAACCTTATCCTGAAAGCCTTATGTTTGCTGAATTATTAGAAAAATCAAAATAGTTAATTCACATTTTCATACCATGAAACATTGTTTTATTGCACTCATCTCCTTTTTGGTAATTGCAGGCTGTTCAAAGGACAAACCCGAATTTTTCAGAGAAATCACCTATGGATTTAATGACGGCATGGAAGGCTGGACAGTTATGTTTTCGGATTATCCGGCAGGACAGGATAGTTTTTATGAACTGAAATCAGGTCTTGTAAGACTTCCACTTCCGCTCGACACCACGTTGAATGCCGTTATGCTATCCGGAAACAATCACAGTGATGATCTTTTCACTTACATGTATAAACCGGTTACAGGACTGGCACCCAATACTACTTACCAGGTTACATATATTGTAAACATCGCATCGAACATAGCAACCGGATCGGAAGGCGCCGGTGGTTCTCCTGACCTTGCGTTTGGTGTGGGTGGTACTGATTCCATTCCCATGAACATAACCGATGGAGATGGCTATTTCAGGCCGAACTTTGAAGTCAGGCTTCAGAGCGGACAGTCGAACGACATTATGCAGGTAGCCGGGCATCTGGGTGTAACTGATACAACAACTGTATACACAGCAATTCAAAGACATAACCTGAACAAGCCCATGTCGATTAAGACAAACAGAGATGGAACTATGTTCCTGCTGGTTGGCTATGATTCAGGTTTTGAAGGAAAAACGACGATTTACATCAAGCTGATTGATGTGAAAATCGAGTATAAGGGGAAGTAACGTCATTGCGAGTAAGAACACCTTATTAAGGATCACCCAATGATATGACAACCATGGGCTTTCACGAATTGCTACGAAGTAGCGAGATCTGAATAACCGCGGGTGAAACCCGTGGATTATGATGCCAGCAGACAAGAACCCTGAAAGGGTTCAATTTCAATTATGCATTATTCAACTCTTTCAGAGTTGTGTTCGTGATCGTAGCACCGTACCACGGGTTTCACCCGCGGTTATTCAAATTGAACCCTTTCAGGGTTATTCATTAGCATACAACAAATTACGAAAAGTCGTCATTAGTAGGAGCGTGATTCAACTTTGATTATACCAGAATGCCTTGTCGACGAAGCAATCTGCCGTCGCAGTTTCATAATAGCAAAATATTGAGAATTAGTACGCTCCTCGCAATGACGGTCTTTTTGTATCATTTTTTTCTAAAAATTTGCTAGGATTAAAAATTAACATTACTTTTGTGGCGCTTCAAAAAGCCGGTGCTGTAGTTCAGCTTGGTTAGAATGCCGGCCTGTCACGCCGGAGGTCGCGGGTTCGAGCCCCGTCGGCACCGCAAAAAAGAGGTTGCCTTATTAGAGGCAGCCTCTTTTATTTTAGAAAATATTTCATCTGACCTCCGATTTGCATAAATAATTTTCCGATTAATACAATTTATCTTCCCCCTACAGAAACACGGATACGTTATTTTCATTACTTTTAAGGGTTAACATTCATCTCATAAATTCTATTTTATGCAATTAAAACGCCGTGATTTTATCAAGATCGGCGGTATCACTGCAGCAGGTGCAATGGTCATCCCCTCCTTTCTTCAATCATGCAAAGGTGTTAAGCTTTCGGATAATATTGAAAGCTATCTGAAGCATTTTGAGGTTGACCAGAAGCTTTTAAATAAGGTGATATCAGCCGCAATGGAAAAGGGTGCCGACTATGCCGACCTCTTTTTTGAACATACTCTCAGGAATACCTGTGCTCTTGAGGACAACAAAGTGAACAGCGCCTATTCGAATGTCGCTTCCGGGGTGGGCATACGGGTTCTGAAAGGTGATCAGACCGGGTATGCTTATTCGGAAACCATTAGCGAAGAGGCTATGCTTAAAGCAGCACGAACTGCTGCAAATATTGCTAACGCCTCGGCAAAAGAAGCCCCGGTTGACATCAAAGAACTTACAGTTCCGAATTATTACCCGGTAACTAATTCCTGGGAACAAACATCGATAAAAGACAAGATTCCTTTCCTGCAACGATTGAATGACGGCATTTTTGCCGGTGACAAACGCGTTACAAAAGTGAATGTATACCAGAACGACAGCAGTTCTTATATTCTTTTCTATAATTCAGAAGGTCTTCTTGCTTATGACTACCGTCCGATGGTTGCCCTGAGC